>JBDSFP010000158.1:0-2646 GCA_039919415.1 Aquaticitalea sp.
ATATTAGTTTTAAAAGTCTTTAAGATGCTCACATTACAAAATGGCCTTCTAAAAATCGGAATTAAAAACACAGGAGCCGAACTCTGTGAGATATCATCTATAAAACATCAAACCGAATTTATGTGGAATGCTAACCCAAATATCTGGGGAAATTTTGCACCCAACCTGTTTCCGATTGTGGGAATGCTGAAAGAAGGGATTTATTTTTTCGAAGGAAAAAAATACTCAATGTCAAAACATGGATTTATTCGTAATAATATTAATTTTCAAGTAGTTGAAGAATCAAATCAAAGCGTTACTTTAAAATTAAATTATTCTGATGCATCATTTGAAATCTACCCGTTCAAGTTTGAATATTATGTGATGTATCATTTAAACCAAAACAATTTGGACATCACTTATAAAGTTGTAAATGCAGATATAACACCTCTTTATTTTTCTGTTGGAGGTCATCCTGCATTTAAATGTCCAGTATTCCCAAATGAAAAATATTCCGATTATCAATTGGTTTTCGATAAAAAAGAAACTTCAAAAACACATCTTTTAAATCTCGACAACGGCCTGGTCACTTCTGAAACAAAAGAGGTATTTGATTCCCCAAATTCCATTCAACTTCGACCAAATTTGTTCAATCACGATGCCTTGATTTTTAAGGATTTGAAATCACGGAAAGTGACTCTAAATAGCAAATCTAAAGGAGATATTCTGACCGTACATTATGAGGATTTCCCGCATTTGGGATTGTGGGCCAAACCAAATGCTGATTTTGTGTGTATTGAACCTTGGCTTGGGATTGCAGATAGTGAGGACAGCAATCAACAATTGACAGAAAAGGAAGGAATTTTAAAATTAGATATAGGAAAGACGTTTGAAGCTACTTACACCATTGAAATTCACAGGTCACATTTGATCTAACCCGATATTTAATAGTAAATTTGCCGCTTAATTCAATATTTTGAGCTTTAGAGATTTAAATTTAAGCACCTCGCTTTACAACGCCTTGGATGATTTGGGATTTACCAATCCAACCCCAATCCAAGAGCAAGCTTTGGGTTTAGTGGCTTCAGGTAAGGATGTGGTCGGTATTGCACAGACAGGTACCGGAAAGACCTTTGCTTATATGCTCCCTATCTTGCGAGATCTTAAATACTCCAAACAGGACAATCCTAGAGTGCTTGTTTTGGTACCTACACGCGAGTTGGTCGTGCAGGTGGTGGATGAAATCGAAAAGCTTGCCAAATATATCAATATTCGTGTTTTGGGCGTATACGGAGGTGTCAACATCAACCAGCAAAAACAGGATGTGGCTCAAGGTTTGGACATCATCGTGGCGACACCTGGACGTGTTTTTGATTTGGCAATGAGCTATGTGTTGCAATTGAAATCCATACAAAAAGTGGTGATTGATGAAGTAGATGTCATGCTCGATTTAGGTTTCAGACATCAATTGCTGAATCTCTTTGACATCATGCCAGAACGACGTCAGAATATCATGTTTTCTGCAACGATGACAGACGATGTGGATGATCTCATCGATGAATTTTTCGTGACGCCACAGAAAGTTACAGTTGCAGTTTCTGGAACGCCATTAGAAAATATTCGTCAGCAACGCTATGAAGTTCCTAATTTTTATACGAAGGTCAATTTGCTAAATGAATTGTTGAAGGACAAAGAAACATATAACAAGGTGTTGATATTCGTTTCCCATAAAAAGATGGCGGACTTGTTATTTGATAAATTGGAGGAAACCTTCAAGGAAGAACTATGTGTGATTCACTCCAACAAAACCCAAAATTACCGATTGCGGAGTATCGAACAATTTAGGGATGGTTTTAATAGAATTCTTGTTGCCACTGACGTGATGGCTCGTGGATTGGATATTGACAATGTCAGCCACGTTATCAATTTTGACACTCCTCATTATCCGGAAAACTATATGCACCGAATAGGTCGAACTGGACGTGCGGAACGCAAAGGAGAATCAATTTTGTTCTCTACCGTTGCTGAACAGGATTACGTAAAAACCATTGAGGATTTGATGCAGATGGAAATTCCGTTGCTGGAACTTCCCGAAAGTGTTGAAATTTCCAAGGAATTGATTGAAGAGGAGCGACCACAAATCAAGGAACGCAACAATCCAGTCAAACGCACAAAAAAGACTCTTGGCGACTCCTTTCATGAAAAGAAGGAAAAGAACAAAAAGGAAAATAAAGGGGGTTCTTATAGAGAGAAAATTGCCGCCAAATATAAAAAGCCACAGACACGAGGCGATAAAAATTACAATAAACGGAACAAAAAAAAGTAATGAAAACTAAAATTATCCTTTCCTTAATTATCTTAAGCTTAAGTTTTCAATCGATAAACGCCTCTCCATATTGGGGCAAAACTGGCCATAGAGTTATTGGCGCAATTGCAGACCAGTATCTTACGGGAAGAGCGAAACGTCAAATTGCCAAAATCTTAAACCATCAATCCGAAGCATTTGTTTCGACCTATGGCGATGAAATCAAATCGGACAAACGATACGAGAAATTTTATTCTTGGCATTTTGTGAACATGCCTTTGGACCAAACCTATCAGGAATCGACAAAAAGCGAAAAAGGCGATCTCGTAACAGGAATAGCCTATTGCAAAAAAATCATTGTC
>JBDSFP010000166.1:0-4735 GCA_039919415.1 Aquaticitalea sp.
AGCGAAAAACAATACAACACCATCTATTTTGAATTTAGCAACAGTTACTACCAGCGCCGCGACGAATTGACCATTGAACAACATGAAAACTGAAGATTACAGCGGTAATGCGAGATACAGCTAAAATAATGCTTCTTCAGAAGTCATAAGCTTTAGAGATGGTTAGAGCCACAGCTACCAACTGTTGAATGCAAAATGGGGTTTCACAAAATCCTTTGGACATTTGGATTTGGATTTGGACGTTTGGGTCAACAACATTACCGGAAAACAATTTTATGATATGTTGTTTTTTGTACCAATTGGATGATGCCTATTTACCTGCACCCAAAAAAGCCAACTATTATGGGTGTCAATTTGAAATATAATTTTTAATACGAATGACTTCTGGACGTGTCAATTCATTTTGATAATTGACAAGTTCGAGGTCTTTTTTGAAAAAAATTCACATGAAAAAAATCCTATTTATTTTTCTTATTGCAAGTCTGGTGAACAGTTGCGGACGCTTTAAGAATGAAGACGAGAAAAAGGCGAACAAAGTGCGCGTGGTGTGCATTTCCAAACAATATAGCGAAATCATCTACGCACTTGGCGCTGAAAAAGACATCGTCGCCGTGGATGTTTCCAGCACCTATCCGCCTGAAATAAAAAAGCTGCCAACCATTGGCTACCACCGTGCTTTGAGCGCCGAAGCCATTTTGGCAATGAAACCAACTATGATTTTGGAAGATAATAACATTGGCCCGGAACATGTCGTCAAACAATTGCAGGATTTAAAAATTCCGATGAAGGAATTCGGTCAATATGAAACAACAATTGCCGGAACTGATTCCCTAATTCGAGAAATGGGACGCTATTTTGACAAAAAAGAAACCGCCGAAAAATTGTGTGAAAAGCTCGATGATGATATGGAAAGAGCCTTGAAAAACACCGATTTATTTTCGGAAAATCCAAAAGTATTGGTTATCCATTTTGGACAGGCCAACAATGTTTATTTGGTAATGACCAAGCAAAGCAATGCTGGAAAATTAATAGAATGGGCCGGTGGAATCATGGCAGTCGACGGCGATCGAGGTATTATGCAATTGTCGCCAGAAATCGTTGCACAATCCAATCCGGATGTAATTTTGTTGACCGATTATGGATACGACCGCCTGGGGTCCAATGAACAGATCTCTAGTTTGCCGGGAATAGCATCCACAAAGGCTTTTAAAAATAACAGAATTTACCGTGTGGAAGAACATGACATGGTGTATTTTGGACCGCGAACAGGAGAAAACGTGCTGAAACTCCAGCATTTGTTGCATAAGGATGAAGCGAAGCAGTAATCGATACAGTAGAATTTCTTTAGTTTTGAGTGTCCTGCTTTTTTTAGCGGTCATTCTGTCAATTCGCTTTGGAGCGGTTTCCATCACGCTCGATGATATGTGGTCGTCTCTGAATAAGATGATGACCGCGAGCGATAACATGACCTTGACCGAACGCATTTTTATGGATATCAGATTGCCACGAGCCATATTATGTGAGTTTGTCGGAGCGAGTTTGGCGGTTGGAGGCACGTTGCTACAAGCCCTATTTCGCAATCCGATCGTGGAACCTGGATTGGTGGGAACTTCTTGTGGAGCTGCTTTTGGAGCTGCTTTATATTTTGCTCTGGGAGCCACCTTTCATTTTAGCACAGGACAATGGACCTTGCCACTTGCGGCATGTCTTGGTGCGATTGTTTCAACGTCGCTTGTATTTTTTTTGTCGCAATCCAGACATACTGGAAAAAGTTCGATTGTATCCTTGTTACTGACTGGTATTGCTATCAATGCGCTCTTTTTAAGTGGTGTCGGATTTTTGTCCTACATCGCTCGTGACCCACAGGCACGTTCGATTGTATTTTGGAATTTGGGCACACTTTCCGGTGCCAGTTGGGCGTCCGTTTTGGTGGTGGGAATTTCTACTTCCGTATGTGTTTTGCTGGCATTGCGATATGCCAAACAGCTGAATGCATTGATGATTGGCGAAGAGGAAGCACAATTTCTAGGCGTCGATATCAAAAAATTAAAATGGAAAGTATTGGGAATCAATGTCGTCATGGTCGCTGTGGCTACGGCTTTTGTGGGTGTCATTAGTTTTGTCGGTCTGATTGTGCCTCATTTATTGCGAATATTAAAAGGTTCGGACAATCGCTTTTTGATTATCAATAGTGCAGTTTTAGGTGGTTTATTACTGTGTGTTGCTGATTTGTTATCACGAATGTTGTTGCGACCTGCTGAACTGCCCATTGGAATTGTGACGTCAATTGTTGGTGTTCCCATTTTTATCTTTTTGTTGAAAAAGAAAAATTATTTCTTCTGATATGATTGAAACCCAACACCTGTACTATAAAATCGGTTCAAAATTAATTTTGGAGGATATCTCCGTAAAGTTTCTTCCCGGAAAACTCAACCTCATCATCGGACCAAATGGAGCTGGAAAATCCACTTTGGTCAAATTGATTTGTCAACAATCAAAACCCTCTAAAGGAACGATTCTATTCGAAAACAAAAATCTGCAATCGCTTTCCACAATGGAACTATCGAAATATAGAGCGGTTCTTTCCCAAAACATTGAGTTGGCATTTCCCCTGAAAGTATCTGAAGTAGTGATGATGGGTCGATATCCTCATTTTTCGTCAAAGCCTACCGAAAAAGATCTCAAAGCTTGTGAAGAAGCGATGCGCTTTTTTGATGTGTTGGACATGGCCAATCGAGATTATTTGACTTTGAGTGGTGGCGAAAAACAACGTGTTCATTTTGCTCGTGTCGCGGCACAAATTTGGGTGCCGATAGAAAATGGTTGTCGCTATTTGATTTTGGACGAACCTTTAACCTTTTTGGATGTTCACTATCAATTTCATTTTATGCACAAACTTCTGGAATTGTTACAACAAAAAGATGTGGTCATCATTGGAGTGGTACATGACCTGAATTTGGCAGCAAAGTTTGCCAACGAAATCGTCTTGTTAAATCATGGAAAATTATTGGCGCATGGAAGCCCAGAGGAAGTGTTGACTCCAGAGTTTATCCGCACAGCCTATCGTCTCGAACCCATTATCCATCAAACCAATGGACAGACGTTTTTGTTTTTTGAATGACACTTTTGTGCCTGAATTTTGTTTGTTTTTGGACACATACCAAAATCAATCATTCAATCCTTTTCCCTCTAAAATTTGTGGGATAAATTTTTCAATTCTAGATTCACGGGTTTTAGATTGTTTGGCTTGTGAAAAATAGAGCAAATATCCTTTTTGTCTTCCGGGTGTCAACCTTTTAAAAGCAGATTGTAAGTCGGGTTCGGAATTCATTGCTTTTTTAAATTCATCGGGCATTTCAAATTCGCCTGTTTTTTTCATTGTTACTTCCAAGCCTGCTTTCTCAACCTCGATTGCTTCAAAAATATAGGCTTTGATTGTGGCTTCCAAATCAATTATTTCCTGCAAACTGGTAAAACGGATTTGTCTCGCGGCTTGCACATTTTTCGTTTGTTGGACTAGAATATCGTCGGTATCTTTCAATAAAACACCTTTGTGAAACAAAAGTGCACAATAGTCTTTAAAGTTGTGAATCAGAACCACATTTCTGCCTTGAAACGTATAGCAAGGGTGCATCCATTTATAGTCTTCGGTCAGTCCGCAATCAAGACAGAGTTTCCTCAACAATGTCATTTCCTCTTTCCATTTTTTGGCTCTATCCAAAAACCTATCCACTACTTTTGGGTTCATTTTGCTGGATTTAAAGTGAAAAACGTTTTATTTTTCTTCAATATTAAGTGAAGGTAAAAATACATGAAATCTATTAGTGATTCTTGGAATAATTATCCACAAATTCCTTTGCATGTTTATTGGTTGAATTTAATTCCAATAATTTTTTGTAGGTATTAAATGCTTCCAAACTATCTTTTTTACGCTCGTAAGCTTCGCCCAAACTGTTGTACGCAGTTTCACTTTCTGAATGTAAAGCAGTATTTATTTTAAAAACAGAAATAGCATTCTCATAGTCTTTGTTGTTTAAAAATTTGAATCCAAGATTATTCAATTCTCTTTCATCAATCAGCACACTCGTGGAATCTTGCTTTTGAATGTCCAAATAACCGACCATTGCTTTGTCGTATTCCTTATCCTTCAAATACATTTTTGGCGTTTTAAAGGTATCGTCCACTTTTAAATAATCATAAGTGACTTTGTTATCATCGGCTTCGGAGACGGATGCCAAATAGCGTTTTTTGGTTTTCGGGTCTTGAACAAATCTCAATTTCTTATACATATCTGGGACAAAAAAGGTGTTTTCATCCAAGACAACTGGTTTAATTTTGGAAGCACCTTTCCATTTCAAAAACAAATCATTATGGTCATAGTAAACTTCAAATAATTCATCTTGATTATACAAATAACGTCCGGAAGTCTCCTTGATAAACTCTGGCGAAAACTTAACATTTTTGGAGCAACTTGAAACAATGACGATAAGAAAAAAGGAAAGCAGAATAGATTTCATCTTCATTTTGATTGGATTGATTGATCAATGGAAGTTAAACAAAAAAAAGTCCCATTAAACATGGGACGATTTTAAATGTATTTTGTTACTGATTTATAAGTGAAAATGGAGATTCATTTTGATTAGACATTTCGACTCTGCTCAGTGAAAGCGATTGACCCCATTATAAAAAATAAAATTGGTTAACTGTCTATTTCACTCCCATCAATTCCACATCA
>JBDSFP010000170.1:0-3863 GCA_039919415.1 Aquaticitalea sp.
TTGCCGAAAGACTTCTCGATTCAAAAATAAAAATGATGATGGGCGACTCTGAAAATCTGCCTTTTCAAAATGACAGCTTTGATGCCATCACGGTAGCTTTTGGAGTTCGGAATTTTGAGGATTTGGAAAAAGGACTTGCGGAGATATATAGGGTCCTCAAACCAAATGGCACTTTTGTTATTCTGGAAACATCCGTACCGACAAAACCCATCTTCAAAACAGGTTATTCTTTTTATACGAAATTTATTTTACCTACCATTGGAAAAGTGTTTTCCAAAGATCAATCGGCCTATTCCTATTTATGTGAATCCGCATCGAAATTTCCGTATGGAGAAGCGTTAAACAATATTTTAAGAAAAATCGGGTTTATGAGTGTCGAACACCTGCCACAAACATTTGGTGTAGCAACCATCTATAAAGCATCCAAATAATTTTATGAATCGAGCCTATTCAAAATTTAATCAACCAGCGGAATGATTAATAAAGAACTGCACCTGCCGGCAGGTAGGCAGGTGTGTCCAAAAAAACAATAGATTAAACATATGAAAAAAATAACGTTCATTTTATTATTCATTTTTACAGGCCATTCTGCCACTGCCCAATGGCTTTCCAGAGAAAGAATCTTAAACGATGCTAATGGTGGTAAAGGCACCATGGACAAAAATCTTTTGAATTGGGGTTATTTTCTGGGCTTTAATAGTTATGATTTTAAATTCGAATACGAACGAGATAAAAAAGATATTTTGGTCGAAAATAATTTAGGCTTTAACGTAGGTTTGGTCGGCGATTTGCGAATCAATGACTATTTTAATCTAAGATTTGAACCGGGTTTGTCCATCACGCAGCGAAATCTTCAGTACGACCCAAGGTATTTCAATGGAAGGGAATTTACCGACGCAGATTTATTGAGGGAAGTTAAATCGACATACATCCATTTGCCATTGCTTTTAAAAATTTCGACAAAACGTCTCAACAACTTCAAACCTTTTATTGTCGGCGGGCTTTCTACAGCCTTGAATCTGTCGAGCAATGAGGATAATCCTGATGATAACAGCGCTGGCCAGTTCAGAACCAAAAAGAACATGGCTTTTTACGAACTTGGATTTGGAATTGATTTCTATCTCTACTATTTTAAGTTTACGCCAACCATTCGAGGAGTATTTGCCTTAAATGATGAACTTGTAAGAGACGCAGATAAAAACAGTCCATGGACCTCCAATGTCGCCTCCATGAAAACCCGTGGTGTGTTTATCAATTTCACTTTTCAATAGTGGTTTTTTGTGGATTTGTTTGTCGTGTAGTTGAAGATTTAAACAGTCTTATAATCTCCCTCAAACGAATAAACAACAAACACTTCAACAATAAATCTTTCAACGCCTACTAAATTCACTCAACAAAATACCAGTCGCAGTCGCAACATTCAAACTTTCCGTGGCTTGAAAATTCCCAAAACGCGGAATACTGATTTTTTTATCAATAAGTGTTTCGATTTCCGAAGAAATGCCATTTGCTTCGTTGCCCATTACAAGAATTCCTTGGATTGGCAAAATATGGTCATAAATATTGGCACCCTCGATAAATGCTCCAAATATGGAGACTTTTGAAGTTTTCAAAAATACTTTCAAATCCAAATAATGGATGGACACTCGTGTGAGGGATCCCATAGTTGCCTGTATGACCTTCGGATTATAACAATCGACCGTATTTTCGCTGCAAACTAAATGCTCAATCCCAAACCAATCACACAGCCGGATGATGGTTCCTAGATTTCCAGGATCGCGGACAGCATCCAAAGCCAAAATAAGCTTAGAATAATCAACTGCCGTGATTTTCGGTATTTTGAAGAGAGCCAAAACGCTATTTGGCGTGGCAAGATTGCTGATTTTTTTCAGTTCTGATATGGTGATTTGTGTAAATTTTTCATTTTCAACTCCATATTCCGCTGAAGAAGAAAATAAGTGATACAATTCAAATGAGGATTCCAAAAACTCGGTCACGCCCTTTTTACCTTCCACGACAAACAGTTGGTGTTTATTCCTAAATTTTTTTTGTGACAGACTGCCAATTAATTTTATTTGATTCTTTGTAAGCATCAAAATGTATTTACTTTTGTTACGTTTTAAGGGTTTGCAAAACAAATTGGTTTTGGACTTAATTTTGATTAGCAATAACAATCCCAAAACAGTAAATTTGAATTCAGCTAACCCACAATTCCAGAAGTGTTGAAACACGGTCTTACAAAAATATCATTAATTACGCTAACGATTGTGTTTTTTACGTCCTGTAATGCGATAAAACGCGTAAAAGAGGATGAGCATCTTTTGAAAAAAAACACGGTGTATGTCAATGACAAAAAAGACAACAACGAAACTATCAATAGTTTAATTTATCAGCGTCCAAATGGAGCACTTTTAGGGTATCCATTGCGTTTGCACCTTTACAATTTAGCACGGCCTAATATCGATTCCATCCTCAATGCTAAATATAGAAATCCCGACCAGCCCAGAATTGGCCAGAAGAAATTACTCTCCATAAAACAATATGAAGCGCTCATTCAAGCGAAAAAAAACATCAATACTTGGTGGATAAAAACGGGCGAGGCTCCAGTAATTGTTAAAGAAGAAAAAGCCGAAAGATCCAAAACCAATCTCCGAAAATATTATTTCAGCAAAGGGTATTTTAATGCAATTACGTCCTATACCATCAATAAAAGCGAAGACCAAAGAGCCACGGTGGACTATTTCGTTGAGACCGGAACCCCCTATTTTTTGGATTCCATCACTTCCAACATCAGCACAGCAAGCATTGACAGCCTATATCACCAAAGCCTGAAAAATGGATCATTAATAAAAAAAGGGCAACAATATGAAGAGGTGAATTATGATGGCGAACGCTCTCGATTGTCAGAACAGTTGCGGAATTTGGGCTATTACCATTTTGCGGAAGATTATATCTATTTTGTAATTGACACCGTTAAAACCGATCATAAAGTCAACACCGATTTGGTGATCCAAAATAGAATTATTCGCAATGAAGATTCCGTCATAAGAACGCCTTTCAAGGTTTACAAAATTAAGGAAGTCAACATTTTTACTGATGATCGTTTTGAGAACAAGGATGCCCCTATTACGGATTCTTTAACCTATAAGGATTATAATATTTATAGCTACGATAAATTGAGATATCGCCCGAAAGCCTTGACAGATGCCATATTCATCACAAAGGGAAGTCTGTTTAAGGATCTTGACAGAACTCGAACCTATAGATATTTAAGTGAACTGAAAATCTTCAAATATCCAAATATTGAATATATCGAAAACGAAAACGACTCCACTTTAACAGCGAATATCCATTTGATTCCGAAGAAAAAATACATTCTTAATTTTTCGCCAGAGGTTTCCACAAGTAATATTCAAACCATTGGGTTTTCCTTCAGCACAGGACTATTGATACGAAATGTCTTCAAAGGAGCAGAGATTTTTGAGATTGGTGCGCTCGGTTCCATTGGTGCCTCCAAAGACAGCAAAAATCCGGATGATCCATTTTTTGACATCAACGAGATAGGTGCCAATATGAAATTGACCATTCCAAGGATATTTTTCCCCATTAACACGGATAAAATCATCCCAAAATTTATGTCTCCCAGTACACGGATTAGTGCTGCTGCCACGAGTCAGCGAAATATTGGCTTGGACAAACAGACCTTTACTGGAATCTTTAGTTTCAACTGGTATCCTACAATAAAAGTTACCAATACACTCGATCTGTTCAACGTGCAATATGTAAAGAATTTGAATATTGACAATTATTTTAAAGTCTATCAAAATTCTTTCAATCGATTGAACGATATCGCGAGAAGCATC
>JBDSFP010000194.1:0-2699 GCA_039919415.1 Aquaticitalea sp.
GTGGACTTACTTTATTACTTGTTAAGAAAAATGTTTTTTTGTCTTTTGATAAGCTGATATCCAAAATCTCAAACTTACCTTCGGTCAAGGCTGTAACTTTTCCTGAATGGATATCGGCAGAATATAAATGCGCATACCCGGTCTTTTCAGATTTGAACCAAATGGTATCATCATCCAACCAACCTATGACACCTCTGGAAAACCAACCAACACCTGGGCCACCAATCCAAGCATCGTCATGTTGTCTGTCAATTAATTTTAATGTCCCGTTGGAAAGGTTAACGGTCATGATCCAACGGTCTTTATGATCGGATGAAGTGATGTTTACTACAGCTTTTCCGTCTTCGGAAAAAACAGTATTGCCAATATCCACCGCTCTCGGGTTTTCGTATTCATCATCATATTCTGATGAATTTTCGGCATATTCCTTTAAGAATTTTGGCTTGTCTCTAATACCATCAATGCTATCTGTTTTTATTTGATAATGTTCACCTGTTTGAAGATTCAAAATCCAAGATTCAAAAGTATATTGCTCACTTCCAACTTTTGAATGGGAATCCAAATCGGTAGTATATCCACTATCGGTAACATAATTTGGCACGATGGCGTTTTTTTCACTAGGCTTTGTGAATAAACGATACACTACATAATTTAAATTCGGTAAAATGTTTAAACCTGCGATGCTTTTATCGCCTGTATAAATAGTTTTTGGGCGTTCAAAACGGGTTTCCTCACGTCTGTATTTTTGCGCATCATGTTCATTTTTACGCTTTTCAAGAATGTTGGAAGTTTTGAGTTGGTCATCTTCCAAATATTGATCTTGGGCGTTTGGTTTAGATTCCGGTTTTTCTTTTCCAGTTTTAAAATCGGTAAGTTGTGTGATGCTACCATCTGCAATGTTCCATTGAAACAAGTTATTACTTTGTTGGTAGATAATGGATTTTTGATCTCCAGAAAATTGCGGATTGGATTCTATATCCGATGTATTTGTAATTCGTTTTGCGCTATAAGTAGTATTATTCATTAAAAACAAATCGCCTCCTTTTTCATAAACTTCCCATTTATAATCCTTGGAAAAATCGCCAGAATTGGGAGACAATTTCAAATCTTCAAAAGAGCGTTTGTTAATTTTTTTGGTATTGATATTAACTTCGTATGTGGAACGAATCGTGTCTTTGTCAGGATTCCAACTAAAATAAATGGCATTACTGTTATCTGCCCATTGAATATCTTCAGGCACATAGCCTACAAAGTTTTCACCTTGCATGATTTGGTCGATGGTCAGTAATGATTGAATTTCAGTTTGAGCAATACTTAAAGTTGAGATTGATAGAAGGAAAATTAAGGCTAGTTGTTTCATGGATGCGTGATACTTGTACAAAATAATTATTTTTGACTAATTTAATAGTTTTCTATAGAAGCAAAAAATAAGATGAGAAAAGATATTCAAATTCCAAAAGTTGAAAGCGTTTACGTAGCAGTCGTGAACGATTATAACGACATCTATAAAACTCATGATTGGAATGCCTACATCATCAATGACAAATCTGTGGATTTGGATATTGTTTTAATTGTAACAAGTGGTTACTCCGAAAAGAAAATGACCTCTATTTTTAGAAAACAACTAGATAAACTGCCAGCTAAAAGCTTTGCAAAAATAGAATTGATGCAAGAAGAGTTGTTTGCTTTGAACAATGAGTTTAAGGTTACTTTTTTTGAAGAAAATGCCATGTTTGAAAAGACATATCTGTTTAGAAAAAACACGATTAATGAAAAGGCTTTGCAGACGATTCCATTGATGAAAGTGAAAGGGGTTTTGGTTAAATAACAAATTCCTGCAAAGGCAGGAATCTTGTGAATTTTACCGAAATTTGAATCAAATTATAGAGCTTATAGTTAATTTTTAAATCCAAGTCTTTATCATGAGATTCCTGCCTTTGCAGGACTTCGTGTCAATTCAACTTATCCGTCAACTTCTTAAAAGTCATCTTCGGATCTTTCCCTCCATACAAAATATCATACACCGCATTGATGATTGGCAAACGTGTTTTTTTCGTGTTCTTTTCATTCAATTGAAAGGCACTTTTGGTCGCATAATAACCTTCTGCCACCATGCTCATTTCCATTTGTGCAGATTTTACAGTGTAACCTTTTCCAATCATGTTGCCGAACATTCTATTTCTTGAAAACACCGAATAGCCAGTAACCAATAAATCTCCCAAGTAAGCCGAATCATTGATATTCCGCTTCATCTTGTGCATCTTCTTGATAAAACGCTTCATTTCCCTGATGGCATTACTCATTAACACACTTTGAAAGTTATCACCATATCCCAAACCATGGGCTATGCCTGCGGCAATGGCATAAATATTCTTGAGCATCACAGCGTATTCAGTACCAATAACGTCATCGCTCGTCGTGGTTTTTATATAATCGCTGGAAAGATTTTTGGCAATTAACTTGGCTTTTGACTCTTCAGCACATGCAATGGTAAGATAGGACAAACGTTCCAAGGCCACTTCCTCCGCATGACAAGGACCGGCAATCACGGCAATATTTTCAAATGGCACATCGTAAACATCGTGAAAATGCTCGCCTACCAATTTTCCTGTTTCCGGCATGATGCCTTTTACTGCGGAGACAATGATTTTATCTTTTACATCAACCTTAATCTTTTCCAATTCAGCATGAATGAAAGC
>JBDSFP010000233.1:0-4121 GCA_039919415.1 Aquaticitalea sp.
TTTTTGAATTTTTCACCGAAAGTACGGTTAAGACGAGTATTAAAACTCTTTTTTAAATCATTTAAATTTGCCATCTTTGATTAGAATTATCTAACCGAAAACGGTCAACGTATTTCAGGCATAGACAGTTAGAAGCTAAAAACAAATTCAATTAGTTTATCATTTGTCTTGGTTCTTGGTTCTTTATTCTCTTTTTTTATCTATTCTCTTTTCTTTTTCTCCAACATCTTCAAATACATAGTCTCAACTTTCGCGCGTGCCCAAGGTGTTTTTCTTAAAAACTTTAGACTTGAGTTTAACGAAGGATTGTCTGTAAAGCATTTAATTTTAATCATCTCACCCATATATTCCCAACCATAATGCGCAACCAAATCGTTGATGATTTGTTCGAGTGTGATGCCATGTAATGGATTGTTGAGTTGCATTGAATGATTTTCGATTTACGAAGTACGGTTTAAAATTCAGATTTCAGAATTTTATAAAATTTGTTTTCAAGAACGAGCGTTTAATTCTTAATTCTGCATTCTTAATTCTTAATTGACTGAACTATTGCTCTAATTTTCGTAGCTTTTTCAAAATGATCCAATTTATGGGTCCTGATCCACCATTCGGCGGCTTCCATCAGCAATTCTGGGTTTGTGTTTTTATTCTCAAAAAACGCATAGAATGAAAGTCCGACAGTGTCGCCTTTAGCGGCAATCTTTTGATTGCATACCGCAATGATTTTGTGCTTCAATTCAGAATTCATACCTAACGCAACAATCATGAATTAGTATTCCTATTTCGATTCCGATTCCTATTTCGACTTCTATTGGAATTCCCACTACTGGAATTTGGGTTTTTGGTATTGGAACTTGTCCCTCTTGAACTTGAATTTGACCCTCTGGAATTGGAATTGGAACTTCTATTATTTGAATTTCCCTGTCTCCCTTGCCCTTGTTTGATTGGTTCGGTGGAAGCGTTTGGATCGGGTTCAAATCCTTCGATGATTTCCATGGGGATGCGTTCGCCCAACAATTTCTCGATGTCCCGAAGAAAAGTCGTTTCATCAGCACTTACTAAGGAGACCGCTTCTCCACTCGCTCCTGCTCTTCCGGTTCTACCTATGCGATGTATGTAATCTTCTGAAATATTCGGTAATTCAAAATTGACCACATGTGGCAACAAAGGAATGTCCAGCCCGCGTGCGGCAATGTCGGTTGCCACCAACACCCGAATCGTTCCCTTTTTGAAGCCGTCGAGCGCTTTGGTTCGTGCACCCTGACTTTTATTCCCATGAATTGCCAAGGCCGAAATGTTGCTGCTGATGAGCTTTTTGGTCAACTTATTGGCACCATGCTTCGTTCGTGTAAAGACCAAGACCTGTTCCCAATTGCCGTCCTTTATCAATTTTACCAATAAATCCGGCTTCAAGCCTTTGGCAACACGATACACTTTTTGATCAATGGCGTCCACCGTTGAATTTTCCGGTGTGGCTTCCACCAAGACAGGATGGTGCAAAATGTCGTTTGCCAAGGCTTTGATCTCTTTGGAAAACGTTGCCGAAAACAACAGATTCTGACGTTTGCTGGGCATTAAGGACATGATTTTTTTGATATCTCTTAAAAAGCCCATATCGAGCATTCTGTCAGCTTCATCCAAGACCAAGATTTCCACGCTCGCCAACGACAACATACGTTGGTTATGCAAATCAAGCAGACGTCCAGGGGTGGCAATCAGAATATCCACACCTTGGCGCAAAGTGGATACTTGCGGATTCTGGTTGACACCACCAAAAATTACCATACTTCTAATATCCACAAACGCGCTGTAATCCTTAACACTTTGATGCACTTGAGCAGCCAGTTCGCGAGTGGGCGTCAGCACCAAAGCACGAATGGGACGTTGGCGCAACTGTTGTCCTTGTGACAGGATTTGAAGCATAGGCAAGGTAAAACCGGCCGTTTTACCAGTACCAGTTTGTGCCGATGCCAAGACATCCTTGCGTTCGAGTATTAATGGGATTGCTTTTTGTTGAATGGGAGAAGGAGATGTATAACCTTTTTTGCTGACTGCTTTCAATAAAGCATCAGATAAACCTAATGAGTTAAATGACATAAATAGTGTTTGGACCGTTGGTTGGCTTGAGATAAACAACTTAATAGGATGCGATCTCTTTGATTAGTTTGCAAAGGTACGGTTTATTTTTTTGGAATGATGAACAGAATCATTGTTTAATCCTGTGATTGTCATTGCGAGCAAAGCGGGGCAATCTTTGTATAAAAAGTAAAAGTAAAAAAAGACTCAAGTTCCACTTATCCATAAAATTAAGGAGATAAATATGTATATTAGTAAACATAAAAAGAGTCGTGAGTCATGCTTCAGAAACTGGTCATCTCAAATTGAAATCTATGCACTTGAAAAAAGCACAGATTACTAAACTCTTAATAATTGTTTTGCTGACAATAGAGTTGACTTTGTTTTTTTATGTTCATGAATCATTTCCGAAACCAATAAGAGCAGTAACTGCTTTGCTTGGAACACCTACAGCAGTTGCATCAGGACTTTCCCATTATTTAAAACTCGGAATTCCTGTTTATGACACACCCATTGCTGTTGTGTTTTCAAACTTTATTGCATCCATCATTATTGTTTTCTTGGTTGACGTTTTTTTAAAACAGCGTAGCAAACGAAATCATCTAAAATAAAACCAAAATGGGAAAATTAGCAAAAGTAAAGACAATAGAAAACGCTTCGAGTGTAGAGGATTTTATTAATGACGTGAAAGAAGAACAAAAACGTAAAGACAGTTTTCTTTTACTCAAATTAATGCAAAAAATCAGTAAGGAAGAACCAAAAATGTGGGGTAGCTCAATCATTGGTTTTGGAAAGTTAATATATAAAAGTCCTACGTCGGGCAGAGAAGTTGAATGGTTTAAAATTGGTTTCTCTCCGCGAAAAGCCAACCTAACTATATACCTTATCAACCTTCACATTCACATTGACTCCATGGAGAAACTAGGGAAACATAAAAAAGGAGGAGGTTGTCTTTATATCAATAAACTGGACGATGTTGATATGAAGGTTTTGGAAGAAATGTTTATTACAACAATAAAAAATGAATAACTTAACATCAATAAATAAAAAAATTCAATATATAAATTGGATAAAATGAAAAATAAAATACTCATTACCCTGGCTTTTGTGACAACCTTCGGTCTAGGTTTCGCATTCAGTAATTTGATTGTTGAAAAATCAGACGATAACAACCATATGAAAAGAGTCACAAGCATTGGTGGAATCTTTTTCAAATGTAAAGACACTAAACAAATGAGAGAGTGGTATCAAACACATTTAGGGCTAAACACTAATGAATACGGAGCAGTATTTGAATGGCGTCAAGCAAACGATTCAACTCAAAAAGGATTTACCCAGTGGAGTCCCTTTAAGGAATCAACAAAATATTTTGAACCATCTAAAAAAGACTTCATGGTAACCTACAGAGTAGCTGATCTGACGGCACTTGTTGAAGAACTAAAAAAAGAAGGTGTCAACATTACCGACAGCATTGAAACCGCTTTATACGGAAAATTTGTGCACATCATGGATATTGAAGGAAACAAAATTGAACTTTGGGAACCCAACGACATTGAATATGAAAAACTCGGTGTTCAAATGGGATACATGACAAATAAATAATTATTAAATTAAAGTAACAAAACCGTCAATAAATTTTTAAGTATGGAATTAAAAATTCAGCTTCAACATCCGCAAGGAAAGAAAGCCGTTAGTATAAGCAAAGAAAAATATGAGCTGTTACAAAAACTCATACTTGATTTTTTTTCAGTCCAAAAAGAAGGGTCTTTTACTGAAATTGCAAATGCGATTACTTTAAATTTTAAGGAAAATAATCTAAAATTTCAGGGTTCATTAAAATGGTATCTTGAATGGGTAAAACTCGATTTGGAAGCCAGAGGGATTTTAAACCGATTACCTGGAACAATGCCTCAAAAATATATTTTAAACAAAGGAATTAATAACAAAACCTAAACCAAATAATCACCCACAAACTCACTACACCGTGTACAAGCCATTGCTGTTTTTATACCTATCAGGAAAATTCATCCATTCCAATCTAAACC
>JBDSFP010000240.1:0-5463 GCA_039919415.1 Aquaticitalea sp.
CCTTTCATATTTCTTTTGCGCATTTCATCAAATAACTGAACCGATAATTTTGCACCAGTACATCCCAATGGATGGCCCAATGCAATGGCGCCACCATTGACGTTTACGATATCAGGATTCATTCCAAGCTCGCGAATAACAGCCAAGGATTGAGATGCAAAAGCTTCATTCAATTCAATCAATTCCAAATCTTTCTGTTCCAGTCCAGCTAATTTTAATGCTTTTGGAATGGCCTTGATCGGTCCAATTCCCATAATTCGAGGTTCTACGCCAGCAGCGGCATAATTGACCATACGAGCTATAGGTTCGAGATTTAATTCCTTAACCATGTCTTCACTCATAACCATCACGAACGCTGCACCATCACTCATTTGTGATGAATTCCCAGCTGTAACGCTTCCGCCAACTGCAAAAACAGGTTTTAAATTGGCCAAAGCTTCCAAACTTGTACCTTTACGTGGGCCTTCATCTTTGGTAACCGTATATTTTTTAGTGGCTTTTTTTCCGTTGGAATCGATATAGGTTTCATCAACTTCTATCGGAACGATTTGATTCTGGAAACGATTTTCCGCTTGCGCCTTTAAAGCTTTCATATGTGAATTGTATGCGAACTCATCTTGGTCTTCACGGGAGACTTTGAATTGGTTGGCAACCGCTTCGGCCGTATTTCCCATGCCCCAATAATATTCTTCATGACCTGCGTTGACGATATCATAATTCAATTCTGGCTTAAACCCTGACATAGGCACCGCACTCATACTTTCAGCACCTCCGGCGATGATACAACTGGCCATGCCACTTTGGATTTTAGCTACTGCCATTGCAATCGTTTCTACTCCAGAAGAGCAAAACCGATTGACAATTACACCAGGAACATCCACAATTTCCAGAGCCATCAAAGAAATTAATCGAGCCATGTTCAAACCTTGCGATCCTTCAGGCATGGCATTTCCAACAATGATGTCATCGATGCGCTTTTTGTCCAATTGTGGCAATTCTTTGAGCATGTATTTAATGGTTTCCGCCGCCAATTCATCGGTTCTTTTAAAGCGGAATACGCCTCTTGGTGCTTTACCAACTGCGGTTCTGTATGCTTTTACTATATATGCTTGTTTCATTTTATTCACAGATTTTAGATGTGAGACATGAGATTTTAGATTAATAACTCTCTATTTTGAGAATTTAGATATTAATGAATAATTAATCTTTTGTACTTCTGTCAAACTTTCAATTATAGGTTTCACTTTTTCTGTATTTACTAAATCCAATCTATAAGATAATATTAATTGTGTTAGCAATTCATTGGATGAACCGCTTGCTATGCCAAGAAAGTTTTTAAATTCTCCATTAGTATTTCTGCCAGCACCTTCTGCAATGTTTGATGGAATTGAAATGGCACTTCTTCTAATCTGACTTGTTAAACCATAGATTTCTGCTTTTGGAAAAGTAGCTGATAACTTGTAAACATCGACTGTTATATCCATAGCTTTTTGCCAAATTTTGAGTTCTTGAAAATTGTGCATAATATTTGTTTTTTAGTCTATTATCTAACGTCTCAAATCTAATATCTAATTGCGAAGTGGTTTTCCTGTCTTCAACATGTGTTGAATTCTTTCTAGCGTTTTTCTTTCTGTACAAAGTGACAAAAATGCTTCCCGCTCCAAATCTAATAAATACTGCTCACTCACTAATGTTGGTTCTGATAAATCACCTCCAGCCATGACATAGGCCAATTTATTAGCGATTTTTTGGTCGTGTTCGCTAATGAAATGGCTCGCTTCCATAGAATCTGTTCCTACTAAAAACAAACCTAAAGCTTGTTTTCCCAATATTTTAATATCAGATCGTTTTACGGGTTGTGTATAACCTTGGTCTGCCATTAATTTTGCATAGGATTTTGCCGTTGCCAACTGTCTGTCTTTGTTGACAACGATGATATCTTTTCCTTTTTGAAGTACTCCCAGATCAAAGGCTTCGTAAGCCGAAGTTGAGACTTTTGCCATGGCTACGGTTAAGAAATATTGTCTTAAAATGTTCAATTCTACATCACCTTCTCGGAATAAATCTTGTGCCCGAAGTGTCATTTCCTTGGAACCGCCACCACCAGGAATCACACCGACTCCAAACTCTACCAACCCGATATAAGTTTCGGCTGCGGCAACCACTTTGTCAGCATGCATAGACAATTCGCATCCTCCACCAAGCGCCATGCCGTGAGGTGCAGAAATTGTTGGAATTGCAGAATAACGCATTCGCATCATAGTGTCCTGAAAATATTTAATGGCAGCATTAAGTTCGTCATATTCTTGTTCTGCAGCCATCATGAAAATCATTCCTATGTTTGCTCCTACAGAAAAGTTTGCAGCTTGGTTACCGACCACCAATCCTGCGAAATCTTTTTCGGCGAGGTCAATGGCTTTATTCAAACCAGCGAGAACATCTCCACCAATGGTATTCATTTTAGATTGGAATTCGACATTCAAGATTCCATCGCCTAAATCTTCAACAACGACTCCTGAATTTTTAAAGACTTCATTTGATTTGCGAATGTTATCGAGGATGATGAACGAATCTTGTCCTGGGACTTTTTTCTGAGTCTTTGAAGGAATATCATAAAAATAGGAGTTCCCTTCTTTAACAGTATAGAAAGATTTGCTTCCAGAAGCTAACATGTCATTGACCCAAGCTGCTGGTTTTAGACCTTCGGCTTTCATCATTTCGATACCTTTTTCGACCCCAATGGCATCCCAAATTTGAAAAGGACCATGTTCCCAACCGAAACCGGCTTTCATGGCATCATCTATTTTATATAACTCGTCGGTAATTTCTGGAATTCGATTGGATACGTACGCAAATAAAGCTGCAAAGCTCTTTCTGTAAAATTCTCCCGCTTTGTCCTTACCAGATATGAGGATTTTAAATCGGTCTATAACTTTATCAACGGTTTTTGTCAATTCCAAAGTGGCAAAACTTGCTTTTTTGGAATCTCTGTATTCCATAATATTCAAATCAAGCGTTCGAATATCCTTATCTTCTTTTTTATAAAAACCTTGACCTGTTTTGCTTCCAAACCATTTCTTCTCGACCATGGTGTTGATAAAATCCGGTAGTTTGAAAAGTTCGTGGCGTTCATCGTTTGGACAGTTTTCGTAAATACCGTTGGCAACATGCACCAAGGTATCCAAACCAACTACATCAACCGTTCTGAAAGTTGCTGATTTTGGGCGACCAATTACAGGGCCAGTTAATTTATCAACTTCCTCAACAGTCAAATCCATTTCTTTAACGGCATGGAATAAACTCATGATGCTGAAAATGCCGATTCGGTTTCCAATGAAAGCCGGTGTGTCTTTGGCAACAACCGAAGTTTTCCCAAGAAATTTTTCGCCGTACATATTCAAGAAATCCAATACATCCTGTGACGTTTTTGGTCCGGGAATGATCTCGAATAATCTCAAGTAGCGTGCAGGATTGAAAAAGTGAGTTCCGCAGAAATTCTTTTGAAAATCCTCACTCCGACCTTCACTCATAAAATGGATTGGAATTCCTGATGTGTTTGAAGTAATCAAAGTGCCAGGAGTTCTGTACTTTTCCAATTTTTCAAAGACCTGTTTTTTAATGTCCAGTCTTTCGACAACGACTTCCATAATCCAATCAACATTGGCAACTTTGGAAATATCATCTTCAAGATTCCCGGTTTGAATGCGACTTGCAAAATTCTGATCGTAAATAGGCGAGGGCTTCGATTTTAAAGCTTTAGCCAAATCGTCGTTCACAATTCGGTTTCTAACTATTTTATCTTCCAAGGTCAAACCCTTTGCCTTTTCGGCATCATTCAGTTCTCTTGGAACGATGTCCAACAAAAGCACTTCCACTCCAATATTTGCAAAATGACAGGCAATGCCACTTCCCATAATTCCAGAACCTATAATGGCTACTTTTTTGATTCTACGTGTACTCATATTATTTAATGGTATGTACTTTTTGGTTGTAAATAGTTTTATTGGAAATCATATTGTTGATGATTTCTGCTACTTCATAAAAATTCGAGATTTGTTCTTCAGAAACATTTTTACGAATCGTTTCATTGAAGGTCAATACTTTTTCTCTTGAATACGCTCTTTTTTCCTTTCCGAAATCAGTAAGAAAAATCAAGACGCCCCGACCATCATCAGGATTTGGTCTTCGTTCAATCAACCCACGTTCTTCCATCATTTTCAATGTCCTGGACAAGCTCGTGGCTTCCATTCCCATTTTTGGACCCATTGAGGTAGAGGGAGTGCCTTTTTCTGGGTCAATGCTCAAAAGTGCAAAACCAGTTGCCATGGTGCTTTCGAACTTTGAGGCTTCTTCATTATACATTTTTGTAACAGCCAACCAAGTGGTTCTCAAGACGTAGTCGATGGTTTTATCTTTCATAAGTAAATTTTAAGAAATTCAAATATACAAAAATTTATTATGCATGCATAATAAATAATTGAAAAAATAATGTTAATAGCTTGTATTAAAAAAACCACCTCGGTAGGAAGTGGTTGGTTTTATTTTAAATAATACATTATCCCAACTTGCCATTAACTGCGGCAATTACAGCTCCCACGATAGCTCCCATAACTACACTCAAAGCAACATCTAAAGCAAACATTTGAAGACTTGCTTCGGAATTCATGGCCAGTTGAAAAAAATTGACATATAAAGCCAAAAAGAGCGCTATAATTGCACCAGCTTTAGCTCCAGTTAAGGCTGTTGTGATTTGAGCCCATTTTGTAAAAATGTAGGCCATAAATAAACCGAAAGCAAGACAGCCTAAAAAAATCATGAGCATGGCGTTCGAACTTTCTTCGGGTTGAGGAAAGAAATCTGTAAATAAAACTCCATAAAAAAGCCAACCTAATAAGTAGTCAGCAATACATCCGGCTACGCCGGAGACTAAAAAGTTTTTTGTTTTCATGTTTTTAATTATTGGTTAGTGGTTTAAAAGTATTAAAAAAACAGGAATATGATAAATATTTCACGATAAAAGTAAAGGTTCAATTAAATAAAGAGGGTTTTGTAATTGATAATTGATTAAAATCGAGGATATATGAATTTTTAATTTTGATATATTTTTTTGTAAAGGGTCATATATTTTTCTTTAATGATTTCGCGTTTCATCTTCATGGTGGGTGTGAGCTGTCCACCTTCAACACTCCAAACATCCGGCGTCAATTCAAACCGTTTGATTTGTTCCCAATGACCGAAATGTTCATTACAAGCGACTACTTCCTCTTGGATGCGATCATGCACCTCTTTGCTTTCGGCTATTTCCTGATTGGAAGTGCCAATAGTTTTCTTTTTGCGTTTGATCCAATCTTTGATAAATTCAAAATTGGGCTGAATAAGTGCTGCTGGCATTTTTTCGCCTTCACCAACCACCATAATTTGTTCGATGAATCGCGATTGTTTGAGTTCGTTTTCCAATAAAGT
>JBDSFP010000254.1:0-5644 GCA_039919415.1 Aquaticitalea sp.
GAAGAAGTCGCTTGGGTAAATTATCCAGGACTTGAATCTAGCGAATATAAAAGTTTGGCTGACAAATATCTTCCAAATGGACAAAGTGGCATCGTCACATTTGGAGCAAAAGGTGGTTATGAATCTGCCAAATCAATTGCAGATACTACAAAACTGTTTTCATTATTGGCAAATATCGGTGACACCAAGTCCTTGATTATTCATCCTGCAAGTACCACACATCAACAATTGGATGATGAAGCACAGAAAAGTACAGGTGTGACCAAGGATTTGATTCGTTTGTCAGTTGGCATCGAGGATATCGAAGACCTTAAAGCCGATTTAAAGGAAGCTTTTAAAACAATCAATAAAGTTCATTTAGTTTAATAGCAGGTAGGGTTCGTGGCCGTTACAGTTACAAATTGCTGTTTCGGCTGCGCGCTTACTTTTTAGAACGCTATTCAAAATTATCCATCTAAATTTTCAAGCTTTTCCAAATGAAACATCTTCAATACATTGCTATTGATACTTATATTACGGAAAATGGAACTTCGGTTTCCATTCCATTATCCTATGAAACATTCGGTCGGCCACTTTATGAGGCACCAATTGTGTTGGTGAATCATGCGCTGACGGGAAATAGCAATGTGGCGGGAGAAGGTGGCTGGTGGCTGGATTTGATTGGACCTGATAAAATTATTGACACCAATGTTTACACCGTTTTATCGTTTAACATTCCTGGCAATGGATATGACGGTTTTGTCATTGAAAATTATAAGGATTTTGTAGCCAGGGATATTGCGAAATTGTTTTTGGAAGGTTTGAAACAAATTAAAATCAATAAACTTTTTGCAATCATTGGAGGTTCTTTAGGTGGTGGAATTGCTTGGGAAATGGCATTTCTAGCGCCAAATTTAGCAGAACATTTAATCCCTGTGGCAACCGATTGGAAATCTACCGATTGGTTGATTGCTAATTGCCAAATTCAGGAACAGTTTTTAGTCAATTCCAGCAATCCTGTGCACGATGCCAGAATGCACGCGATGTTGTGTTACCGAACGCCAAAATCTTTTAAAAATCGCTTTCAACGTAGCAAAAGTGACGATTTGGAAATCTTCAATGTTGAAAGTTGGTTATTGCACCATGGCAATAAATTGCAGGAACGCTTCCAATTATCAGCATACAAATTGATGAATCAGTTGCTGAAAACCATTGATGTCACAAAAAATAACGGCGACAATGCGAATATTCTCAATGTGATTAAATCCAATATCACAATCATAGGTGTCGATTCGGATTTGTTTTTTACGGCCGAAGAAAATCGGGAAACGCAAAAGCTATTGGCAATGATCCATCCCAACGTGACTTACAATGAAATCAATTCAGACCATGGTCACGATGCATTTTTAATGGAATTTGAACAGTTGGAAAAAATCATCGAACCTATTTTCAGACCTAATACCGCACTTAAAAAAATGAAAATATTAAAATTTGGGGGAAAATCTTTAGCCAATGGCGAAGGCTTACAAAGAACAATTGCCATCATCAAGAAAAAAGTCGAAGAGGGCGAAAAAATTGCCGTTGTAGTTTCGGCAAGAGCCAATGCAACGGACGAGCTGGAAGAATTTTTGACAAAAGCATCGCAACGACAAAACTATCAAGGAGAATTTGAAATCTTTAAAAAATATCAGTCAGAACCTTCTGAAAATGTTGATTTTACGGAGGAATTTTCAGCATTGGAAAATATATTCCACGGTGTTACACTCTTGGGCGATTACAGCGATAAAATAAAAGCAGAAGTCTTGGCGTATGGCGAAATTATGTCGGCAAAACTCATCACGGTATTATTGAAAGCTGAAAACATAAACGCCAACGCTACAAATGCCAAAACACTCATCAAAACGGAAGGCGACTATCAAAATTCGCAGCCCATTCAGAAAATTTCAAAAGAAAATGTCTTGGCACATTTTAAACATTTCAATAGTACAACGGTGAATGTGGTTACAGGTTTCATTGGTTCCAATGCAAAAAATGAAACCACCTTGTTGGGCAGAAATGGCAGTAATTATTCCGCATCCCTATTGGCAAATTATTTGGATGCCGAGGAATTGCAAAATTATACCCACGTCAATGGTATTTATACTGCAAATCCGGATTTGGTTGCTGATGCTCAAAAAATAAGGGAACTGTCGTTTGCCGAAGCCAATGAACTCGCCAATTTTGGAACCACAGTTTTGCATGCCAAAACAATCATTCCACTTTTGGAAAAAAACATCAAACTCCGAATTTTAAATACCTTCAACCCCGATGATGAAGGGACCTTAATTACAGCGAAGGCAAATTCCAAGGAGGTCACCTCATTATCTGTTTTGGACAATGTGGCGTTGTTAAACTTGGAAGGACGCGGTTTACTTGGGAAAGTTGGCGTTGATGCAAGGATTTTCAAGACCTTGAGCCATCATAATATTAGCGTGAGTATCATATCCCAAGGTTCTTCAGAACGTGGCATCGGTCTTGTGATTGATGCAGAAAAAGCCACCCAAGCGGTGATTGCTCTTGAACGCGAATTTGAAAGCGATTTTTATGCGCAGGATGTCAATAAAATTGAAGTGATAGATAACGTTTCGGTAATTTCAATTATCGGAATCGAGTTAGGGTCGTTTCACAAACCGTTCAATGCATTGATTAAAAATCAAATTACGCCATTATTGTTCAACAATACAGTCAGCGGCAGAAATGTGAGCCTGGTGGTCCGGAAAAATCAATTGCACAAAGCTCTAAATGTCATTCACGGCGAAGTGTTCGGGATTTCCAAAAAAATTAACATTGCGATTTTTGGACATGGGTTGGTGGGGGGTGCACTCATCAATCAAATTTTAAAATCGAAGGATGAAATTGAAAAACGAAAAGGGATCAGTCTGAACATTTTTGCAATTTCCAATTCAAAAAAAGTGCTTCTGAATAAAAAAGGAGCTGAAGACAATTGGAAAAATGCGATCCAATACACTTCAATCGGAAACAATATTCAAGATATTATTGAGTTTGCAAAATCGCATCACTTAGAGAATTTGATTGCCGTTGACAATACATCGAGTTCTGAATTTTATCAGAACTATAAACCGTTGGTCGAGGCAGGGTTTGACTTGGTGTCGTCCAATAAAATAGCGAATACTATTTCCCACGAATTTTACACCGAACTTCGAGAACTTTTGGAAAAAAATAAGAAAAACTATTTGTACGAAACCACGGTGGGTGCAGGTTTGCCTTTGATTGATACCATTAAATTATTACATGAATCTGGAGAAAACATCACACGGATTAGAGGTGTGTTTTCTGGAACTTTGAGTTATTTGTTCAATAATTTTTCGGTTCAGGACAAGAATTTTAGTACGATTGTTCAGGAAACGATTGATAAGGGATTTACGGAGCCAGACCCTCGCGAGGATTTCTCTGGAAATGATGTCGCAAGAAAACTATTGATTTTGGCGAGAGAACTCGATTTAAAAAATGAATTTTCTGATATTTCTGTCGAAAATCTTATTCCAGAAGCTTACCGAAATATTCCAACGTCAGAATTTTTAAAGCAATTGAAGGTCTTGGATGAAAAATTCCAAACCATAAAAGACCAACAAAAAAAAGGAAGTGTATTGCGATATGTTGGCGATTTGTCAGGCGATTTGTCAAAAGATAAGGGGAATTTGGAAGTCAAATTGGTGTCCATTCCAACAGATAGCACGCTGGGGCACATCAAAGGCTCGGATGCCATCTTTGAGATTTTCACAGAATCTTATGGAGAGCAACCTATCGTCATTCAAGGTGCTGGAGCGGGAGCAGAGGTTACCGCCAGAGGTGTTTTTGGAGATATTTTGAGATTATCAAAGCATATTAATTAGAAAATATTAAACAGCTCTCGAGAGTCTTAAATAAAAGTTTATGAGTAAAAAACAATTTGAAACTGACGCGATAAGACAACAAATGGATCGTTCCCAATATTTGGAACATTCAACGCCCTTGTATCTCACGTCGAGTTTTGTATTTGAGGATGCCGAAGATATGCGTGCCTCTTTTGCAGAAGAAAAAGAACGCAATTTATACAGTCGATTTTCCAACCCTAATACGAACGAATTTGTCAATAAAATCGTGACCATGGAAGGTGCCGAGGAAGGCTACGCTTTTGCAACCGGAATGGCCGCAATCTATTCCACCTTTGCAGCCTTGTTGAATGCTGGCGATCATATTGTGTCTTGTAATTCTGTGTTTGGATCGACGCACACGCTGTTCACGAAATATTTTCCAAAATGGAATATTGAGACCAGTTATTTTAAAGTCAATGAAGTCGATAAAATCGAATGCTTAATCCAACCAAATACGAAGATTTTATACATTGAATCGCCAACGAATCCTGCCGTGGATATTTTGGATATCGAGTTGTTGGGAACTATTGCGAAAAAGCACAACTTATTATTCATAGTGGATAACTGTTTTGCAACGCCATATCTGCAAAAACCGATAAATTTTGGAGCTGATTTGGTCATCCATTCTGCAACGAAATTGATAGATGGTCAAGGTCGTGTTCTTGGGGGTGTGACGGTTGGCAAAGCAGATTTGATACGGGAAATTTATTTATTTTCAAGAAATACAGGACCAGCTATGTCTCCTTTCAATGCTTGGGTGTTGTCAAAAAGTTTGGAAACGTTGGGGGTACGAGTCGATCGGCATTGTGAGAACGCGTTGAAAGTGGCTGAATTTTTGGAATCCAATCAAAATGTCAATTTTGTAAAATATCCATTTCTGAAATCGCATCCACAATATGAAATCGCAAAAAAGCAAATGAAACTTGGAGGTAATATTATTGCTTTTGAAGTCAACGGTGGAATAGATGCTGGAAGAAAATTTTTGAATGCAATAAAACTATGTTCCTTGTCGGCAAATTTGGGTGACACTAGAACAATCGTAACGCATCCGGCCTCTACAACACACAGTAAATTATCAGAATCAGAACGATTGGAAACTGGAATTTCAGATGGATTGGTAAGGGTTTCCGTCGGATTGGAACATATAAATGATATTATTGACGATTTGAAACAGGCATTGGAGTGATTGTAAAAAAAGTATCTTTGCAAGATGCTTTCAAAGAAAACAAAATACGGAATCAAGGCGCTTACTTATTTGGCGAGACAAGACAGTCGAAAACCTGTTCAAATTGCAACCATTTCTAAAAGTGAAAATATTTCAATCAAATTTTTAGAAACTATTTTGTTAACCCTTAGAAAAAATGGCATGTTGGGATCAAAAAAGGGGATAGGTGGCGGATACTATTTATTGAAGGATGCTAAAGATATTAAGATGACTACAGTTATGCGTGTTTTGGAAGGACCAATTGCCCTGGTGCCATGTGTGAGTTTAAATTATTATGAAAAATGTGATGATTGTCCAGATGAAGATACATGTTCAGTTCACAAATTAATGATTCAGGTTAGGGACAGTTCGCTTAAAGTGTTTAAAAATACCACATTAGCAGACCTCGCTAATTAGCATATTCGCAAAAAACAGCTACAATTTTTACCAAATTAAAGGAGGATTTTTAAAAATTATAAGTTAGGTTTGTGATATTACCCTATTACTCCTATAGGATAAATTAAATAGATTATTATATAAGAATTAT
>JBDSFP010000255.1:0-4199 GCA_039919415.1 Aquaticitalea sp.
GTTTTGAATCCGAAATAATCATAACCAAAATCACGATTGTAAATAATGGTAGAATCCAACAACTCTTTATTGTTTTTGATGACTTCATAAACATCATCAGCCAACAAAGGTGCTTTTTTACCTGTGCGCGGATTCACGTAGAGGTACAAATCTTCCATCACTTCGCTGAAGGATTTTTTGGTATTTTTATGTAGATTGGAGACTGAAATTCGAGCTGCCAATCTTGCATAATCTGGATGTGAGGTCGTCAATGTTGCCGCAATTTCCGCTGCTAAATTGTCCAGCTCGCTGGTGGTGACACCATCGTACAAGCCTTCTATCACTCGCATGGCGACTTTAACAGGATCAACCAGTACGTTGAGTCCATAACACAGTTTTCTCACTCTTGCAGTGATTTTGTCGAACATCATTGGCTCTCGATGGCCATCTCTTTTTACTACAAACATGGTTCTTTACACAGTTTTAATTTTTCTGAATACACCTTTTTCAGAAAATGGGGTTAGTTATTTAGTTGGTTGTTCTTTGAATTTAAAAGTTAAAAGCCTGCTTCCGATGACTCGGAAATCAATAGCCACAAAAAATCAAATTGTTTAGATTAATTATATTGATTCTTATTTTTACTGCATCGATTCAGTTCAATAAGGAATCATTTATTAGAAATCAGCATCAAAGCTGAATTTGTCCTTCTCTTCTTCCTTGTTGAGAACACCAGCTTTTTGGTATTCAGAAACACGTTTTTCAAAGAAATTGGTTTTCCCTTGAAGGGAAATCATATCCATAAAATCGAATGGATTTGTTGTATTGTATTCTTTTTCGCAATCGAGTTCGGTCAATAATCTGTCAGTCACAAATTCAAGATATTGCGCCATCAAATTGGCATTCATCCCGATCAAACTTGCGGGAAGCGATTCTGTGATAAACTCTCTTTCGATATTTAGAGCATCCACTAAAATTTCACGAATACGCTCTTTAGGAACTTTATTGACCAAATGTTTGTTATGAAGATGCACTGCAAAATCACAATGTACACCTTCATCACGCGAAATCAATTCGTTAGAGAAGGTCAAGCCTGGCATTAAACCACGTTTTTTCAACCAAAAAATGGAACAGAAGGCTCCAGAAAAAAAGATTCCCTCTACGGCGGCAAAGGCAATCAATCGCTCCGCAAAAGAATCGGAGTCTATCCATTTTAATGCCCAATCGGCTTTTTTCTTAATGGCAGGAAAATTTTCCAAAGCGTTGAACAATTGGTCTTTTTCAACTTCATCCTTTACATAGGTGTCAATCAATAACGAATAGGTTTCGCTATGGATATTTTCCATCATGATCTGGAAACCGTAGAAAAATTTAGCTTCGCTGTATTGAACTTCATTAACAAAATTCTCTGCCAGATTCTCATTGACAATACCATCGCTTGCAGCAAAAAACGCCAAAATATGTTTGATAAAATATCGTTCGTCGTCATTCAATTTATTCTTCCAATCGGTCAGATCTTGGTGTAGATCGATTTCTTCGGCAGTCCAAAAACTGGCTTCCGATTTTTTGTACCATTCCCAGATATCATGGTGTTGAATAGGGAAAATGACAAAGCGATTTTTGTTTTCTTGAAGAATTGGTTCTGTAAATTGAGACATTATAAATTGGTTTTTATTGGGAAAATTATACAAAAAATTGGTTTTATACTGGACTAACAAAGATTCAAAAATGTGGTCGAAAATCAATGGAATTTTTATAAACAATGTTAACAAGTTTTTAACAATGCAGTGTTTATCGGAGACTCAAGCGTTTTTTTAGGTAAATTATTAACTACCTGTATATCATATATTTAAAAAAATAAAAACTGCGGTATGCCGTATGGAATAAGGATAGTTGGAAAAAGAAAAAATCTGCAATTCTGAAATTTTTAGGACATAAAAAAAGAGAGTCACTAAACTCTCTTTTTTACCCTAATAATTAACTAAACTCTCTAAAATTATTTATAACTTAAATAAATCATTAGTCTCTATGAAAAAAGTCAGGATTTAACACCTGACTTTTTTAGATTGATTAATAGCATTTAATCAAATTTAAAAGTGAATCCCCACGATCACTCTTTAATGTATGTGTGTTATTTAGTAATAGAATCTTTTGTCAAATATCCATAAATAAATTCTTACATAATTCCAGTATTGTATAATTGGTAAGAAAAACTGTATAGATGGTAACTTCAATATTCTTGCATAATCAAGTTTTATTTGAATTTGACTCCTTAAACTTTTAACAATCGTTCAATTACATCCCAATACACAGAAAAACATACTATTTACACAATTGTAATGTCAATCTAATGCATATATCAGTATATTTGAGAGTATGATCAAGGCAGTAATTGTTGACGACGAACCAAAAGCCATCCAAAGTTTATCTTGGGAGTTGACTCATTTTAGTGATGAGATAGAGGTGATCAAAACCTTTTCCAATCCTGAAGATGCCATTGAATATCTAAATTTTTATACTCCAGATTGCCTTTTTTTGGATATCCAAATGCCTACGATGGACGGATTTCAATTTCTGGAGAAGTTGAACAATACCGATTTTGCGATTGTTATAACCACGGCGTATAATGACTTTGCCATTAAAGCCTTAAAACATGAAGCAATTGATTATTTGTTGAAACCGATCGATTCTGATGATCTGAACGATACCATCAAAAAAATCAATAAGTTCAATAGTAAATTCAACAATTCCTCACGAATTGAGAAAGCACTTTCAAATTTCAACGCAAAGTTCGATCAGAAGAAAATCACCATTAATACCGATGGCAAACTCATTTTTTTGAATATCGATGATATCATTTATGTGGAATCTGACGGTAATTACAGCACTATCGTTACAAAAGACGGTCAAAAAATCTTGATCACAAAAAAATTGAAGGAAGTCAATGACCTCCTGCCCGAACATTATTTTTTTAGAATCCACAACTCATATATCATCAACCTAAACAAAATCAAGGAATTTATAAAGAATGAAGGTTACGTTGTCATGGAATCCAATCATAAAATTCCCGTGGCACGACAACGTAAATCAGACTTTCTGGAAAAGTTATAAGAATAGATGCGATATTTACTCCCTAAAATAGCGACAACCACAAGTTGGGTATCTTTGTTATGCGTTATTTTATTAATAGCGTTTTACACCACTTCAACCCATGCACAAACATCAAAAGATTCAGATTTTGAACATACTCTTAATTATGTCGTAATAGCCAAACCCAAAAGCTATAGGGTTATTGATTCACTATTTGGGGGGTTCAGCAGAGACAGTCTCAAAATGAAGGACCTTCAATTTAAGGCAAAATCCATCAAATATTTGGAAGCAGAATGCTATGCTTGGAATTCTTTAGGTATCATTTATAGAAATACTTCCAACTATGAAAAGGCCATGGAAGCACACCTAAAAGCAAAGGAACTTGCGGATTTGGCAGGCAATGTTGAAATGCAGGTGCAAAGCTTAAACATGATTGGTGTGGTTTATCGAAGAATGGACTTGGTAAAGCCTGCATTGGACTACCACAAAAAAGCATTGGATATTGCCAATGCGGTCACAAACCCATCAAAAACACTCAAGGCGAGCATTGCAGTCTCGCAGAACAGTATGGGAAACATCTACATGACACTTAAACAGTATGAACTTGCCATTAAAGAATTTGAAAAATCTTTGATCATAGAAAAAGAGGCCAACAGCCGATTGGGATTGGCCATCAATTATCAAAATCTGGGTTATGCCGATGAAGCCGAGGGCAAACTGGATTTGGCTTTGAAAAATTACAAGCGATCATTGGATTATAACAACCAGATCAATTCCGAAGTTGGTCGCGTAATCTGCTATAATAGCATCGGCCAGGTTTATATCAAACAGAAAAAATATACTGACGCCAAAGTTATCATCGAAGATGGCCTTAAAAAAGCCATTCAATTAAATGATCAATTTTATATCGCTTCGTCTTATATAAATCTGGGTTGGGCAAAATTGGAAATGAACGATTACAAACCTGCACAAGAAAATCTGCAAAAAGGACTTTCCATTGCCGAAAATTATAGTTTGAAATCTGCCATCGTCGATGCCAACTACAAACTCTCCGAACTGTATAATAAAACAGGCGAATACAAAGCTGCCATGTCACATTACAAAAATGCTGTAGAGCTTGAAAAAACCATTTT
>JBDSFP010000328.1:0-3317 GCA_039919415.1 Aquaticitalea sp.
TCTTTTTATTCGAATAAATTTATTTTTTCGGATGAAAACTTCTATTTTAAACTTCATTTTTTTAGTGCTTTTCGCACTACCATGTCTCGCTAACGCACAACAGAAAGAACAAGATTCCACAAAAACCCCGAAAGCAGTAATTAAAAAAAGACTAAAAATCAAACGTAAGACCTCAGAAAAAAAAGCCAATAGGAAGCCACCTGATGTTGAATGAGTGTTCAGTGTTCAGTGGCAGTTGGCAGTCAGTTATATGATTTTTTTAAATCCCACTAAAAAAATCGTAAATCGCAAATCGTAAATCAAAAATCATCTATATCTTTGCAGAGTTCTCAAAAAAGGGGTGCTTTTTTCAGTTCGCAGTATGCAGTCATCAGTTGGCAGTCAAAAAACTCATAACTCATAACTCCACACTCATAACTGGCAGAAGGCTGAGATCATACCCATTGAACCTAGAACAGATAATGCTGTTTAGGGAGGCGATAATCGCCATTAGAAAAATATCGACCGTCATTGCGAGGAGTTTTTCACGACGAAGCAATCTTTTTGATGTTCTTTCTAAAGATAGAATCAATTACAAACAAAGAATAATGACCTCTTTTTATTCGAATGAATTTATTTTTTCGGATGAAAACCAATTTTTTAAATTTCGCATTTCTGGCAATTTTCTTTCTGCCGTTTCTTGCCAATGCACAAGAAACACAACAAGATTCAACCAAAGTTGAAACCCTCGATGAAGTCCTCGTAAAATCCGTTCGCGTGAATGCCACATCACCAATTACGCATTCCAATGTCACTAAAAAAGATTTGGAAAAGCGAAATTTGGGACAGGACATTCCTATTTTACTTAATTATTTGCCATCCGTTGTCACAACATCTGATGCTGGAGCTGGTGTAGGTTATACAGGAATAAGAGTGCGTGGCATCAATGCACAATCCACCAACGTCACTATCAACGACATTCCATATAACGATGCTGAATCGTTGGGAACTTATTGGGTCGATCTTGGTGATTTTGCGTCTTCAGTAGAAAGTCTTCAATTACAGCGTGGTGTTGGAACCTCTACGAATGGTTCTGGCGCATTTGGAGCAAGTTTAAACGTGTTGACGGATGCCCTTTCAACAGAAGCAAACGGTGAATTATCAAACAGTTTCGGAAGTTATAATACCAGAAAACACACTTTGAAATTCAGTACAGGCTTATTAAACGGCCATATAGAGATTGCTGGACGCCTATCAAACATTAAATCAGACGGTTATATCGATAGAGCGACCTCCAATTTGAAATCCTATTTTTTGCAAGCCTCTTACGTTGATGACAATACTTTGTTAAAAGCTATCACGTTTGGTGGTCAAGAATTGACCTATCAGGCCTATAATGGCATCGATTTGGAAACGCTTCAACGAGACAGAACCTTCAATCCGTCGGGAATGTATACGGATGAAGCTGGAAATATCAAATTTTATGACAATGAAGTGGATGATTACAAACAAGACCATTATCAATTGCTTTGGAATGAAAAATTGGACAATCAATGGTCCACAAATATTGCTTTGAACTATACGCAAGGAAAAGGTTTTTACGAGCAATACAAAGAAGACCAAGATTTTGCAGATTACGATTTGACGCCTATTGAAATCGGCGGCGAAACTATCAATTCTACCGATTTGATTAGACGTCGTTGGTTGGACAATAATTTTTATGTTGTCAATGCAAGTGCCAACTACAAAAATGAGAAGGTCAATTTGACCTTTGGTGGTTCCTACAGCAATTATAACGGCGACCATTTTGGAGAAATCATTTGGGCACGTTTTGCAAGCGATAGCGAAATACGCGAGCATTATTACGATGGAACAGGTAAAAAAAGTGATTTCAACCTATTTTCAAAAGCAACCTATAGACTCAATGATAAAATCAGTTTGTTTGGGGATTTGCAATTACGATTGGTTAATTATAAAATAGGAGGTTTAACGTCAGATAGAATTGCGTTTAATGTTGATGAAAATTATAGTTTTTTCAATCCAAAAGCAGGAATCACTTACGAAATGACAAATCAGAGCAATGTTTATTTTTCTTATGCGAGGGCCAACAGAGAACCAAATCGGGATGATTTTGAGAATAATCTAACGGTCAAGCCTGAACAATTGAACGATTTTGAATTGGGTTGGAGACATTCAACTTCAAAATTCACTTTCAATAGTAATATTTATTATATGCTTTATAATGAGCAATTGGTGTTGACAGGAAATAACGATAATGTTGGCAATCCGATAAGAACGAATAGCGGAGCGAGTTATCGCTTGGGATTGGAGTTAGAAGCCAATATCAAACTGACTAATGAATTTTCTTTGCGCCCCAATTTGACCTTGAGTTCCAATAAAAACAAAGAAACGATTGCTTCCATTGATGGCAACATAATGAATCTTGGAAAGACGGACATTTCATTTTCTCCAGAGATTGTCGCTGCCAATGCCATTGTTTTTCAACCAAAGGAAAATTTACAATTTTCGTTATTGAGCAAATATGTGGGCGAACAGTTTATGAGCAACACAGAATCAGAAGTCTCTAAATTGGATAGTTATTTTGTGAATGATTTGAATATAGTTTACACTTTGTCATTTCTAGGCAATGAGGAATTTCATGAAATGAATCGCAAGACATTTTTCAAATCCATTCTCTTGTCGGCTTTGGTCAATAACCTCTTCAACAAAAAATACGTCTCCAACGGTTATTATTTTAGTTATGACGACGATTTTACAAGCCCAGGAAGCATCACGACTGTTGAAGGGACGGGTTATTATCCGCAAGCAACAATTAATTTTTTAGTGGGGGCGACTATAAAATTCTAAATGACGGAGAGTAGCGGAAACAAGTTGAAGCATAATTGTAGGGCGAAGTAGAAGCATCAATTCGTAATCACCAACGTATTGCTCCCAGCATTCTCAACACGATATTCCTTTAAGCCACAAGGTAAATTGACACCAATGGATTGCCCAGTAAACAAACTATATTCGTTGGCATCTTGGCAGCCACAAGTAGCGTTAGCACCATTAATCGTCAATTGCGAACAAGTGGAGGTCGGCGCATGATTTGGATCGGTAGCTTCCCAAGCCCTGAACATGCTATTGCCAACATTGATGATGAAGACGCCATTGATACCTTCATTCGCAATCAAAACAGAATTGCTCGTAAATTGGAGTTGGCTGTATTCAGGTAAATTCAAATTGACAGGTCTATTGACCCCTACATCAGCAAGATAATTGCAAGTGTTGACGCGGTCATTTTTAGTACAGGACACTAGAAATAATATGAGAACGAG
>JBDSFP010000292.1:0-2720 GCA_039919415.1 Aquaticitalea sp.
CCAAAAAGTCATGCCCAAATTATTAAATTGAGATTCCTGTTTTACCAATTAGTTCTAATTTTTCAATATTGTATTCGTGAATTTATCATTTCACAGGAATTAATGTAATTTTATCTTATGAATGAGCCATTAGCGGAACGAATGCGACCGAAACTCCTCAAGGACTATTTGAGCCAGACACATTTAGTTGGGACTCAAGGTATTTTGACACAGCATATCAAACATGGGATTATTCCATCGATGATTTTTTGGGGACCGCCAGGCACGGGAAAAACGACGTTAGCCAACATTATTGCCAACGAATCCAACCGACCGTTCTACGCATTGAGCGCCATCAACAGTGGCGTTAAGGATGTGCGAGACGTGATTGAAAAAGCAAAACAAAGTGGTGGCCTGTTTACGACCAAAAATCCTATTTTGTTTATTGATGAGATCCACAGGTTCAGCAAATCGCAGCAGGATTCGTTGTTGCAAGCGGTGGAAAAAGGATGGGTCACCTTGATTGGTGCTACAACTGAAAATCCGAGTTTTGAGGTTATTTCGGCACTACTTTCCCGCTGTCAGGTATATGTGCTCAATTCTTTTGGGAAAACCGATTTAGAAGCCTTATTGAAGCGTGCCGTTAAGGAAGATGAACTGATTTCCAAAATGGACATCCATTTAAAGGAAACTGAAGCATTGATCCATCTCTCTGGAGGTGATGCTCGCAAATTATTGAATCTCTTTGAACTGATCGTGACGAGCTACAGTCCAACCGACAAAATCGTGATTACGAATGCTTCTGTTTTGGAACGTGTGCAAAGTAACACGGTTCGCTATGATAAAACGGGCGAACAGCATTATGATATCATTTCGGCTTTTATCAAATCCATCCGTGGCAGCGACCCGAATGCAGCGGTGTATTATTTGGCGAGGATGATTGAAGGCGGTGAAGATGTAAAATTCATTGCGCGTCGTTTGCTGATTTTGGCCAGTGAGGACATTGGCAATGCCAACCCAACGGCTTTGGTGATAGCCAACAGTACGTTTCAAGCCGTCTCGGTCATTGGCAATCCGGAATCTCGTATTATTTTGAGCCAATGCACCATCTATTTAGCGACGTCGCCTAAAAGCAATGCATCTTATGAAGCCATTGGCAAAGCACAGCAGTTGGTCAAAGAAACAGGTGATCTGTCTGTGCCTTTATCCATTAGAAATGCCCCTACAAAACTGATGAAGGAATTGGGATATGGCGATAACTATCAGTATGCACACAATTATGAAAATAGTTTTGTCCCTCACCAATTTTTGCCCGAAGAGATCAAAAACACCAAACTCTACAACCCTGGAAATAATCAACGGGAGCAAGTACAACGTGAGTTTTTAAGACAGCGTTGGAAAGAGAAATATGGATATTAAAAAAATAACCAAAGTCAAAATTTCAAATTACAATTTTCTCAGTTAGAATTTTATATTGATGACTTTTTCATTTACGTTGTTGCCATCATTTTCAGAATAGATCCATTGGCTCTCTTTTTTATAAACAATTGCATTTTTATCTTTGACCGCATATACATCCTTGGCACCTGTTGACAATAAGATCATCACGACCTTTGGTGTTTGGTCCACTAACTGAAATCCATTGGCTATACCTTGGGCGTAAAGGACTTCAGAAGTTACCTTTTTACTCATTTCCATAGGCTGAGTTGCTTCTTTAGGTATGTTCACTTTCATTGGCTCCTCTCCCACTTTCAATATCTCCATCGGTTTTTCTAGGGCAACCGCTTCGGGTTGATCTTCTTTCAATGATTTTATCTCCTGCTTTAACTTCTCAATTTCTTCTTGTTCCTTTGCGTTGGAACTTACTATTGTTTCTGGTTTGGCTTTTGACAGAATTGATGGGTTCGGTTGATACGCATATTCCATATTTTGAAAGGTTTCAAAGGCATTCCTCAAAGCCAAATTATAAGCCATGGAATACTCTTTTTCACGAGTTTCGCCTGTTTGGGAAGTCATTATTACATTATTGTTGCAATCCTTTAATTCAATGTGAAGTTTGGTTTTCAGGAACGCATTGTCTTTAACAACGTTGGCCGTTAATCCCAAACATCTATTATTGTGAAGATCTTCAGGCAACTCCTCATCTTGCAAATAAGCTGTATAACCATATTTATTGAACAGGAATTTTGTGAGGGAATTGACTTGATATTGGTCCCGTTGGTTTAAAAATTCAAATTGCGAAGGGATAACGATGTATTTGTAATCATTCACACTGCTTTGTGAAAAGGAACTGAAATGTGAGATCATCAAAAATGAAAATATATATAATGCTCTAGCCATCGATGTTTAAAATTTAAGGTCTCTTATTGGTAAAGATACGTTTTGTGCTTAAAAATGTTTTGAAAATTTGAACAAATTATTGCACTTCACATCTCGAACAGGAAGGAAGCATTGGATTGCAATGAAATACTTCCATTGGTATCTGGAGAAAATGGATTTAGACTCACTATCGGGGAAATTTTATAAACCAACTTTGTGGTTTCCTTGAAGATTTTTATTTCAGGTTCCTTGATGGTCACAATGGTTTCCACGCTCATAGGTTTTTCGATACTGCCGGAAGTCACAGGAACGTGCACCAAATATTTCAATTCGTTGGCATCGTTCAAAAACTCAAAATCCACCTTAAAATCAGCATCAAAACTATTTATGAACTTGAATGACAGACTGGTTTTTTTCATCTC
>JBDSFP010000325.1:0-2836 GCA_039919415.1 Aquaticitalea sp.
AAAAGTGAGGCCTTGATGGCACACAAACGCGATGTGACCCATGTATTTTTTTATGGTGCAGGTTGTGGCACCGAAAATCCGAAAATGTTGTTGAAAAAAGTCTTGGAGGAGATTTTTGTGAATGCTAAAGTGGAAGTCACCGAAGATACAATGGCAGCGGTAAGGGCTACATTGAACCATGATGATGAAGCTGCAGTGGTATGTATCCTTGGAACAGGTTCCAATTGCAGTTATTACGATGGAACCAGATTGAACCAACGTATCGTTTCCCTGGGTTATACATTGATGGATGACGCATCTGGAAATTATTACGGCAAACAATTGATTCGAGATTATTATTTCAACCACATGCCAGAAGCAATTCGTGTTTCTTTTGGTGGAAAGTACAATATGGATGCCGATTATATAAAATACAATTTATACAAACAGCCCAGCCCAAATGCCTATTTGGCAAGTTTTGCAGAATTTATGTTCTTGAACAAGGATTCTGAATATGTGCAAAATATGATCAAGGAAGGTGTTCGTCTATTTGCAAAAAACATGATTCTTCAGTTTAAGTATGAAATCGAAAAAGTACCTGTGCATTTTGCAGGATCCATTGCTTTCTTTTCCCAAAAGGAAATCAAAGAAGTTGGAGAGGAAATGGGATTTAAAGTTGGTAATTTTGTGCGTCGTCCTATTGAAGGTTTAGTGTCCTATCATACGAGACGATTGTAAGCGAAATGTATGCGCAATGGTTAACTTTCATTTTGCGGTTAATCTTGCTAATGCAAATCTAGTAATGAATGATATTTAGTTTTAAAATCCTGTTAGGCACCGTCTTTTATAATATAAAGACCTATTAATCTTTTACCGCAATCATACTTATTTCCACATTGACAAATTTTGGTAAGTTGGCAACTTCCACCGTCTCACGAGCTGGAGCGGAAGCCTCTTCAAAATACCTTCCATAGACTTCATTGATTTGGCTGAAATTATTCATATCACTGATAAATATCGAGGTTTTTACCACATGTTCAAAGGTCATATCGGCAGCTTCAAGAACTACTTTTAAATTTTCCATAACCTGTTTGGTTTCTGTTTGAATATCCTCCAAAACCAATTCCATGTTTTTTGGATTTAAGGCAATCTGTCCCGAAGTGTAAAGCGTGTTGCCGCATAATACAGCTTGATTATAAGGCCCTATTGGAGCAGGAGCGTTCGGAGTGTTGATGATTTTTTTCATATAGTATATAAATTAAGTTACTGTAAACTGCGACTGAACACTGCAAACTTTTTATAACCGCTGATCGGGTCGTTTACGTTGGTCATATTTAAGGTCTTTCAACAAATTCGATTTGATGCCGATAAAGAAACTCCATGAACTTCGATTGCTAAACGGAATCCAACTAAAATTCAAATGCCAGCTCAAAAGATCACGTTCAAATCGCAACTGTGTGTAGGTAAAACCTTGGTTCTTGAAATCATAACCGGAATTCCCACCCACGGTCCATCGTGGCGAAATCATTATATCACCGGAAAACATGAGGGAATTTGAAGATATTTCATTTTGACGCGCATTGTTGGAATAATTGGTGGCATAAGCCAATCGTAAACTCCAAGGAATTTTGTAGTGGTAAAGATCACTCGGTTTTTCGTCTTCTTTGTTCTTGTCGTCATCCGTTAATCGCTGATCAGAAAAATCCTGTGGCTTTCCGAAGAGATCATCTGCTCGTCCACCACTTTCAAGGGATTCCTTTTCTTCCTTGTCATCCAAACCGTCACCGGAAAATGTTGAGTTAGATAAGGTATAACTCAAGGTAAGATTGGCTGAGGTCAATCGGAAGAGACTTCCTCCGTTATTGATATTAAAGGTACTTACCTTTCGATTGTTGTTGTCCAAGGCATAAGGATCTAAAACCATCCCAAAATTGATGTTCATTTTACTGTTTAAAATGGTGGTGCCTCCCGAAACTCGCAAAGGGCTCCATTGCAATGAATCGCCAGCAAAATTATAGGAGGTGGAAAAGTTGAGGTTATCAAGAAGTTTGATTTTTTTTGCCTCGGTTGCAGTCGAATCCTTAGGACGGATTTTGGCTTCAAAATTATTGGCGAGCGACAGTCCCATTGAACTCGAAAAGCTTTTGTTGGGTGCGCCATAAATTGAATTTTGAAAACGTGTATATTCTTGGCTCGTTAACGTGCCGGCCGCATCGATGTATTCAAAAGTATCGTAATATTGGTCAAAAGCTGGGTTGATATTATAACTGATAGAAGGTCGCATGACATGTCGAATGGCTTGAATCTTGGGATTTTTTCCCTCTTTTCTGAAATCGAACATCCCGTAAATTGTAGTTCCAATGCTCGTGCTAAAGTTATAGGTTCTAAAGCTATCAAAACCATTCAATTTTTCGGTAACGAGGGCATTGGTATCAGTATCGTAAAAGCGTCTTATGGTATTGAACGTCCAATTTTCATCAAAATTGGTGCCGGCACTCACACTGAAATATTTAAACACTTTAAAGTTTGTGGTCAGTGGAATGCTATGTTTTACTCCTATCAAGGCATCATCAAACATTCCCTTTTTAAAAAAGAGTGAATCGGTCGTTTGGATGCGGTTTTCAGCCCTTACATTATATTGAAAGTTGATGTTTTGCAAAATCCCTTTTTTAGTACCAACAGAAGGTTCAAAAGGAAAAATTCGGCTCACACTTGCCTGAATTGTTGGCAAGGTCAAATCGATACGTTGCGTTTGTGTGTTTTGAGAATGCGTCGCTGTAACACTATAGTTAATTTGTGGTTCTGTATCAAAAGTCTTTGAATAGGAAACGGAAGACGACAAGGTATTGTTCAAAAA
>JBDSFP010000333.1:0-20593 GCA_039919415.1 Aquaticitalea sp.
TCAAAAAGCTGTGGCATTGGTTTTTCACGTTTGTCCAATTCAGTCTGAACATAAGCGTAAATTTCCTTTTCATTGGTCACAAATTTTCCAATCGCCTGTCTTGGCAATCTTAAGGTGTAATCTTCTCCTTCTACATAAGGAATAACATCCAATTTATAGGCAGGATTTAGGAATTGAAGTTCTTCTATTGGCAAATCCATCAATTCGGAAACTTGGTCTAAACTGATGGTCTGTTTCACATGGATGGTATCGGTTTCCATGTATCTATAATTCGAAGATGCCTTTTTGAAACCATGTTCCTCGGCATATTCAAAAATATACATGGTGGCCAAAAATGCTGGCAGATAGCCTGCCGTTTCACGTGGCAAATGTGGTCTTAAATTCCAGTAATTCAGATAACCACCCGATCGCCGAATCGCTTTATTGACATTACCTGGACCAGAATTATAGGCTGCAAGTGCCAAATCCCAATCGCCAAATATTTCATATAATTTTGACAAATATTTACAAGCAGCTTCCGTAGATTTTATAGGATCACTGCGCTCATCAACATAACTTGTGACGTTTAAGCCATACATTTTGCCTGTTGGATACATGAATTGCCATAGGCCAGTTGCGCCTACTCTTGATTTTGCCCTTGGTTTTAAAGCGGATTCGACAATAGCCAAGTATTTGATTTCCAATGGAACATCATAATTATCCAATTCCTTTTCAAACAATGGGAAATAATATTCACTCAAAGCCATCAAACGTTGCAAGGTTGACCTTCTGTTTTTCAAATAAGATTTGATAACACTTTCCAAACCTGGATTGTACTCAATGTTAAAAGGTGTTTTGGCGCTCATTTTATGCAATCGCGCTTTCAAAGTATCTGTAGGAAGTTCCGGCAAATCAACTTGATCAAATTTTATGTCAGTAATCGATTCGTAGATGGTATCATAAAGTGTATTGCTATACAATTCGTCAAGCCACTTTTCATCATAGGCCGAAGCGATCTCGTTGTCTTGCAGATTTCTGATTTTGAGCGTATCTATCAATGGCTCGATGGGAGCCTTTATGGTAGATGCACCATCTAATATGGAATCGATTCTGGAAGGATTGGCTTTTTCAATTTGCTTTTCTGTGTGCATTACTTGAGCGAAACTCATGCAGCAACAAAATAACATTCCAAAAATTAGGGTTACGGGTCTTTGATTCATCAGAAAAATGTATAAATAAACAAACGCATTGATTGGTTAAATCGTACAATGATATTCAAAAAGAGAACACAAACCAATATTTTAACACATTAATTTACGCTTCGTCGATAATATAATGTATTTCGTCGATGATTGTTAACTCTTTAGCATCGCTGCTATTCCCGGAAGAATCTGTCCTTCAAGGCTTTCCAACATTGCACCTCCGCCAGTGCTGACATAGCTGACTTTATCTTCGAAACCAAATTGTTTAACGGCGGCGACTGAATCACCTCCACCCACTAAAGAGAAGGCTCCTTTTTTGGTCGCTTCTACAATGGAATTGCCCAATACTTTCGTTCCTTTGGCAAAATTTTCCATCTCAAAAACACCCAAAGGACCGTTCCAAAGAATGGTTTTGCATTTCATGACAACATCGTGGAAATTTATGATGGATTTTGGTCCAGCATCCAAACCTTGCCAACCATCAGGGATATGATCTACATCCACAATTTGTGTGTTGGCATTATTGTCAAAAGCATCCGCGGCAACGACATCAACCGGTAAATGTACCTGAACATTCTTGGCTTTCGCTTGTTTTAATATCTCCAGGGCCAAATCCATTTTATCATCCTCACAAATGGAATTTCCTACTTTTCCGCCCTGTGCTTTCACAAATGTAAATGTCATCCCACCGCCAATAATCAAATGGTCAACCTTATCCAGAATGTTTTCAATGATGGTAATTTTTGAAGATACTTTAGCACCTCCAAGGATTGCCAAGACAGGTTTTTCTCCTGTTTTCATGACTTTGTCAATACTCTCAATTTCTTGAGCCATTAATTTTCCAAAGCATTTTTTATCTGGGAAAAATTGAGCGATAATGGTTGTGGAAGCGTGCGCTCGGTGAGCTGTTCCAAAAGCATCATTTACATATATATCTCCCAATTTTGAGAGTTTCTCTGCGAAATCTTTATCTCCAGCTTCTTCTTCCTTATGAAAACGTAAATTTTCGAGCAAAAGAATTTCACCTGGTTTTAAATTCTCTGCAGCTTCTTCTGTTTCTTCTCCAATACAATCGGAAACAAATTTTACTTCGACACCCAAAACATCCTCAACTTTATTTACTATATGTTTCAATGAAAATTCTTCTTGTACTCCTTTCGGACGTCCCAAATGCGACATCAAAATACAACTGCCACCGTCTTCCAAAATCTTGATAATAGTTGGTTTGGCTGCCTCAATTCTCGTGTCGTCAGTAACCTTGAAATTTTCATCTAATGGCACATTAAAATCAACCCGAATTAAGGCTTTTTTATTTTTGAAATTGAAGTCATTTAAGGTTTTCATGAAATACGTTTTGATAAGATATTAGCAAATGTAAGTAATTATGAAACTAAATAAAATTAGCTTTATGATGAAAATAACATTCTCAAAACCGAACAAAGTTTGCTGCACTAATGTTCACGACATATGTTAAGATTTGGAAATTGTAAAAAGTGTACAAATTTGGAATAGGACATCTTAAAAAAAACTATCGTATTCGAGGCCTGTAGTTATTAAGAAAAAAAAGATAGTTTTGTGCTATGTTATTTTCTGACATTTTAGGACAGGAACATCTCAAAAATCATTTGACACAAAGCGTCGACAATGGTCGGATACCTCATTCACAATTGTTCGTTGGTCCGGAAGGTTGCGGCACGCTTCCCATGGCGATTGCCTATGCGCAATATGTGCTATGCAATAATTCAAATATTGAAAATACGGGAGGCAACGAAGCATGCAATCTAAAATTCAAGAATTTTTCGCATCCTGATTTGCATTTTGTTTTTCCGGTCGCTACCAACGACAAGATAAAAAGTCATCCGGTTTCCAATCATTTTATGGAAGAATGGCGGCAATTGCTGAACGAACAGCCTTATGGAAATCTTTTCGATTGGTACCGAATGCTTGGCGTGGACAATAAGCAAGGGCAAATTGGTGTGGATGAAGCACAGGATGTTGTCAGATCCTTATCCTTGAAATCTTATGAAGGCGGTTATAAAGTCATGCTGATTTGGATGGCTGAAAAAATGAATTCGTCCGCTGCCAATAAATTGTTGAAATTGATAGAAGAACCTCCCAATAAGACGGTTTTTATCCTGATTGCAGAAGATGAAGGGCAAATCATCAATACGATTCGTTCGCGCTGTCAAGTGCTGCATTTTCCACCATTGGCCGAAGTAGTCATCAAGGATGCCTTGATTAAAAATTATCAGCTTGAAGAGTCGATGGCAATCAAAATTGCCCATCAGAGTAATGGCAATTATAACAAAGCCTGTGATTTGGTTTATCACGATTCTGAAGACATGCAATTTGAGGAGTGGTTTGTGTTTTGGATCCGTTCAGCTTTTAAGGCAAAGGGCAACAAAAGTGCCATTCACGACCTTATCAGTTGGAGTGAGGAAATTGCAAAAACCGGTCGTGAAACCCAAAAGCAATTTCTATTATTCTGTGTAGATTTTTTTAGGCAAGCGATGCTTCTCAATTATGATGCAACCGAATTGGTTTATATTGAAACAAAAACCAAAAATTTTAAACTTGAAAATTTTTCGCCGTATGTTAATGAAGCCAATATTATGGAAATCAGCGACGAACTTCAAAAGGCCATGTATCACATCGAGCGCAATGGCAATTCAAAAATCATCCTTACGGATTTATCCATTAAACTGACGCGTTTATTGCATAAAAAAGCCAGTTAAATAACTGGCTTCCGATTATCTAGCTGATAAAATCTACTTCTTTTTATAAGACTTGTTCAATTCTTCAAGAATTTTCTTAGTTAAATCCTTGCTTTCCTCGCCGTACATGACGCTCCCTGCATCGTTGCTTCCCAATATATATGTATAGCCATTTTTCTTGCCATACTCTTGAACATATTTTTTAACTTCTTTAATTAAAGTGTCAATTTCAGTTTGGCTTTGCTTTTGGATATCTTGCTCCTGACGCTGCATGTTTTGTTGAAACGCCTGGTATTGCTGTCCGAGCATTTGATATTGTTGCTGCGATTCTTTTTTAGCTAATTGTGGATCTGTTTTTTGCAATTCCGCAGCTTGCGATTGAAAACTTTTTCCAATACTGTCGGCTGTTTTATCAAACGATGCGATTTTTGTTTTAAATGTTGCCTCTACATCTATTTTCTTTTGATATTCATTTATCAATTTGCTATTGTCAATAAACCCTGTTTTTATTTCTTTTTGACAAGATGCGAATAATAGTAGGCCCAAAACGACCAATAAACCTTTTTTCATTTTTGTTTGATTTAATATTTTTTGCAAATGTAGTAAAGTATAAGATAAATCCATTAATAAATTGCAATAGAAAGAATGAATTTCAATTAATTTTAATATAGTCAAATACTATTACGATTGACTTCATTAAATTCAATTTCTTGTACGTAAAGAAATATTTAGGGGTAATTTACATTAATCTATAGAAGACGCCCAATTAACGCCTAAATTTTAGTTATTCCCTTTGTATAACATAAATTAAAGAAGAATACTCTCCATTACGTTTTGCTTTCCAATTCGAACGGGCGCCAATCCAAAACGCCTTCACAGGATTCATTTTACCAGATTTATATTTTTCAGAAAGAAGGCTGACGTAAAATGCATCAAATTTCATGGGAAGCGTTTGAATCACTTTTAATCCAAATTCTGAAACCAATTTTGAAATAGAAGATTGCGAAAAATGCCAAAGATGTCTCGGAGCATCATAAGCTGCCCAAAAGTTTTTATAATAATTGGCGTCGTATGAATGAAAATTTGGAACGGCTATAATTAAAGTGCCATTTGGCTTAAGTAAGTTATTCATGATATAAAATTGCTCCTTCAAATTTGGCAAATGTTCTAAAACATGCCAAAGTGTAATAACGTCGAAACTTTGGTCGTCAAATTTCAGGAGTTGGTCAACATTGAAGACAGTATTATTTGTTTTTTCATTTGCGATTTGTCGTACATGCGGATTTGGTTCAATCCCTATAACAATCCAGTCATTTTGTTTAGCGATTTGTAAAAAGTCTCCTGTACCACAACCAACATCCAGTAGCATTTTTGACTCATTACTGAACGAATTGATTAGTTTTAATTTGCGATTTAAAGCTATTGATTTAATAAAATGATAGGCTTTTTCAAACAGATTTCTTTTGGCATCTGTATGGGATATGTAGTCTTCGCTTTGATAATACTTTGGTAAATTTTCTAAAGATGGTTGGGGAAATGTTTCGAGCATTTCTAGCTCACCGTTTTGAATCAACTGAAATGTTTCACCTGAAACGGAATGGTCTTTAACATTTAAATAGATTATTTTTTTAAATTGATTTGCCACGAATTCACTAATGATAGTTGGACTCCAAATTTCAAGCATTACTTCAAATAATTTCCTTTTTACATTATCCCGGAGGACAGGGATTCACGAATTGGCACGAATTGATTTACTCATCGTTCCACGTGGAACAATTGCCAAATATAATTGCAACTATCTTCCCATATATACCAATAAAACAGACACGTCACTTGGCGACACTCCGCTGATTCTTGATGCTTGGGAGATAGTTACAGGTTTAATTTTTTCAAGTTTTTGTCTTGCTTCGATACTCATTGATTTGAGTTTAGAATAATCAAAATCATTTGGGATTTTGACATTCTCCAATCGATTCAGTTTGTCAGCATTATTTCTTTCTTTATCTATGTATCCAGAATATTTAACTTGTATTTCGGCTTGTTCAATGATTTCCTTGTCTAAATTATGATCATGGATATATTCTTCCACAGTGTTAATCTTTCTCATTTCCTCCATTGAAATATTTGGTCTTGCAAAAATCTTAAACAATTTTCCAGATTGATTGACTTCTGCGGAGTTGTTATGGTTTAATATATGATTGATATCCTCTGCCGAAACACTTGTCTCTTTAAAAAAGTTGACAAAATCCTCTGACTTGGAATGCTTTTCTTCCATTCTTCGAAGACGTTTTTCACTCGCCAAACCCAATTTATATCCTTTTGGAGTCAATCTAATATCAGCATTATCCTGACGTAATAAGGTTCTATATTCTGCGCGGGAGGTAAACATTCTGTATGGCTCTTCAGTACCCTTAGTGATTAAATCATCCACCAAAACACCGATATAAGCTTCATCCCTTTTTAAGATAAAATCCTCCTTCTCCTGTGTCTTCAAAGCTGCATTTATGCCAGCCATCAAGCCTTGGGATGCTGCTTCCTCATATCCTGTCGTTCCATTAATCTGGCCCGCAAAATATAAATTGTCAACCAGTTTAGTTTCTAGTGTATGTTTTAATTGAGTTGGAGGAAAATAATCATATTCTATTGCGTAACCAGGTCTAAAGAATTTGACATTTTCAAATCCAACAACCGAGCGTAACGCTTTATACTGCACATCTTCTGGAAGTGAAGTGGAGAATCCATTGACATAAACCTCAACAGTATTCCAACCTTCTGGTTCTACAAATAACTGATGTCGTTCCTTATCAGCAAACCGATTGATTTTGTCTTCAATGGATGGACAATAACGGGGTCCTGTACTCTGAATCCTTCCGTTGAACATAGGAGAGCGGTCAAATCCTTCTCGAAGTAAATCATGAACTTCTGGACTAGTATATGTTAGATGGCAATCTCTTTGTCTGGTTAATGGTTTTGTGATATCGGAGTATGAGAATTTTTCGGGAACTCCATCGCCTGCTTCAACTGACATTTTTGAATAATTTAGTGAGCGTCCATCGACTCTGGGCGGCGTTCCTGTTTTCATTCTTCCAGACTCGAAACCTAATTGAACCAATTGTTCTGTAATTCCAGTCGCGGCGCGTTCACCTGCTCTTCCTCCTCCAAAATTTTTGTCGCCTATATGAATCAATCCGTTGAGAAAAGTACCATTTGTAAGAATCACGGATTTTCCTCGAACTTCAATTCCCAAGGATGTTTTTACTCCCACTACTTGATGGTTTTCTACAATCAATCCAGAAACCATGTCCTGATAGAAATCAAGATTCCGGGTAGCTTCCAACATCAAGCGCCAATCTTCGGCAAAACGCATTCGGTCACTTTGAACCCTTGGACTCCACATCGCCGGGCCTTTGGACTTGTTCAACATTTTGAACTGTATTGCGGATGTGTCACTAACAATGCCGCTATAACCCCCTAGTGCATCAATCTCGCGAACAATCTGGCCTTTAGCAATGCCCCCCATCGCTGGATTGCATGACATTTGGGCAATATTCTGCAAGTTCATGGTTATTAGCAGGGTTTTGCTTCCAAGGTTGGCTGCTGCTGCTGCTGCCTCACTTCCTGCATGACCTGCACCAACTACTATGACATCGTAATCTACATTAAACATTTGCTCTGTACTGTTCCACGTGGAACAGTGGATTTATTTATTGATTTTTATAATTGATTCCAAAATCAAAAAAATATGAAAATTCATTCGGCCTGAAATTTTAGTTTGCAAATATACGTTGATTCTGTGACTTTTAGCGTAATTTCGAAATGTAGTAATTTTCTTTCGTTCGCATTACATTTACATCCTCATGGGTTTTATCATTATAGCCACAATAATGCAATATTCCATGGACCATAACCCTATTCAATTCCGATTGAACATCAACATCAAAATCTTTTGCATTATCCGCAACACGTTCTACACTAATATAAATATCACCAATGATCTGCAATCCTAAAGTGTAATCAAAACTGATAATATCGGTCAAGGTGTCATGATTTAAGAATTCAACATTCAATTTCAGTAGATAGTTGTCATCACAAAATACAAAATTGATTTCGCCTTCCCTAAAACCTTCCTCACGGATAACATTAGCTATCCATGATGTAACTTGTTCTTCATTTTGAAGCTCAAAATCTGTCTCATAATTAAAGCTGATCATTCTCCTTTTTAAAATAGGCTTGCACCTTTTTCTTATAAACTTGCTGCAGAGGTAAAGCTTGCCGATTTAAAATTTCCGTCGTGTTGAAATATTCCTTTGCGGTAGGGATTTGATTATTGCTGTCGTTATTATATTGCTTTGTATTGCTTTCAGACTTTCGCTTATTGTCTTCATCTTGTAATAATGTTGCGTTCTCCATTTTCAGCAAACGATGTTGCAAGTCCATCATCTTTTGAAGTGTTTGGTTAGTGAAACCTTTGTTGATTAAATCAAGTTCAATGTCTTCCATTTTTTGTAGTAGCATTTTACCTTCGCCTTTGGTGCCTGCTTCTCCCAGTTTATTCTCCAATGCCTGCCGTAATTGTTGCTGTTGCTGATAGATTTGGTACAATTCCCCATTCATTTCCTCATTCGAACCTTCACCGTTTCCCTCCTTTTTACCATCTTTGCCGTCTTTGCCTTTGTTCTTACCATTCTTTCCATCCTTCTCATTTCCGTTTTCACCTTCACTACCTTCACCTTCCTTGCCGTCACCTTCTTTTGACTTCCCGTCATTGCCCTTTTTAATACTCTCTTCCATTTCTTTATTCAATTCTTCCTGACTCTTAATGATATCAGGCAATTGCATACCACCTCCCCCTGAACCATTTCCTTTACCTAGACCTTGACCCTCGCCTTGTCCTTGTCCTGGATTCATTTGGGCCTCCATATTATCCAAAATATCACTTAAAAAATTAGCCAAATCATTAGTCGCCGTAATAGTATATTGTTGCGTGGAAACGCCCTGATACAATTGGTTTTCAGACAACTGACCCAAGCTCTTATCAATATTGAAAAACACATCAGTAATTTTGGAATTCACCTGTTCCGAAAGCATAGGTTGGCGCAACGACAATGCAAACAAACTGTCATCAACATGTTCAAAATGTTCTCGCAGACTGCTTTGTTTTCGCAGAAACTTTCCATACTCGTTATTATTGATTTGAATGCCCTTGAACTGATTCATCAGGTCTTCTTGCTCAAATGAGAATAATACCAAATTATCCAAAATTTGACGCAACATTTCAGCATCTTCCGATAATTGTTCACCACTACCGCCTAACATAGACTGTTGCATCTCGGCGCTCATCTTCTTCATTTTCTTGCCAGCGTCCTTTTGCTTTTGTTGTGCGCTTTGTTGCTTTTGCTGTGCACTCTTCTGGTCGTTTTGGTCCTCGTTTTGTTCTTTTTTATCTAATTCTTCGGTAGCTTCTTGTTGGTCTTTCTGGATTTCCTTTTCAGCTTCTTTGTCTTCAGGAACTTTCATTGGGCTTTTCAACTTCTCATTTTCCTTTCGAAGTTCTTCCATGCTTTTCTGAAACTCTTCAAATTTTTTATTGAGCTCCTCCTGCTTTTCCTTGGTGTTTTTTTCTTGAGTTTCCTTTGATGATTTATCCTGTTCATCGCCCAGTTTATCCAACTCTTGTTGAAGTTTTTCAGCCTTCTTGGCAACATAATATCGTTTGGTCAATTCCAATAACTGCTTAAGGCTCGTTTGTTTATTTTTATTTTGTTTGGCGAGCTGTTCCAATTTTTCGTTCAATTCCTCTTTTTGGATTTTATCTTGAAGCTTTTCCAATTCGTCCAAGAGTTTTTCGTCTTGTTTGAGTTGATTTTCATTGTCCTTCAAACGCTCTTTTAAATCTTCCTTGAACTCATCTTTCACTTGATTTTCTGGTTGGAAATTCTCAAGATTATCCTTTAACTTCTTGTTAAAGTTTTGCATCATTTCCTCTTGTTGCTTTTGGCGCTGCAAAAAATTATCGAACTTTTTCTTATCGTTGAAATTGAGCTCATTCTTTTCCTTTTGTGTTTTGGTAAGTTCTTTTAATTGTTGTTCCTGTTCTTTCAACTTATCGAACGATTTGCCCATGTCCTGAATCGTTTCGTTCTGATTTTTGAGTTGTTTATCTTCTTCTTCATCTAAAGTCAACTTTCTGTATGTGAAAACATTGCTCTTTGTATTCTTGTAATTGTGAAAGGCATCGTTGTCGAACACCTGAAAGTACAATTCGTAATTAATCCCTTCCTCCAATAGCAAATCATTAGGAAAAGAGGTCACAAATTCATCAAAATTCCCAGACGCAATCGGTACTTTTAGAATAGCCTTTTTCTCTACGGAATTGGACGGATAATAAACTAACTGCAATTGACGTAGACCATAATCATCACTTATTTGTCCATAGAAATACAGCGTTTGGTTGTCAATTGAGTCCGTTTCCATTTTGACATTCAATTCAGGATAATCATCCCGAATGACGTTGATGGAAAAAGCGAGATTCTCATAATCCTTCAACTTTTCGTTGCTTGTTGCAATGTTGTAATCGAAATTTTGATAGATGCGTTTACTGGCTTCATAATTACCCTGGGAAGTGTTTTTAAATTGAATCGTGTCATTAGCATAGAGCGACACCTCATTGGTGGAACGCGTGTTGATTTTCCAAGTTACATTCGTGCCTTCAGGAATCGTTGCGCTTCCTGTGCTTTTCAATGTTTCATCTGGCTTATTGATGTACGACGGATAATCCAAAACCATCTCAAAATTGACCAAAGCGGGAACTTTTACCACCTCCAAACTATAATTTTTAGACCTGACTTCATTGGCAGAAAGATTGAATTCCACAGCGTTCTTTGGCTGTGTGAACACATATTCAAATTGGCCAGGCACTGTTTGTTGCAAGAAATAAGTTTCTCCATTGTAAAAGATTTGTGCATTCTCTGGAATGACAGTTCCAGCGGTCTTAACCATTAATTTAAAGTCTTTATTCTCAATCGCCTGTAAATTCTCATTCACAACAAAAAATTGAAAAGGTGCTGGTGGTTCGTACGCGGTTTTATAGTTGACGACTCTTTCATAACTATCGCTGAACCAATTAAAATGTCCTGTTAAATAGGTTAACAATAAAACAGCAATTGGAATCGCTGCAAACTTTAGATATTTTACATTATTATTGAAATTGACCGCCAGTTTGAATGGAATCGGTTGTAACTCGGTAGATTTTTGTTCGATGCTTGCCAATAACAATTCTGATTCGTTTGCTCCTGCATTGCTAGATTTCAGTTGAAGGACGTTCAACAGTTTGTCACTTACTTCAGGGAAATGCCGGCCAATGATTTTGGAAGCGTCTTCGAAATTAATCCCTTTTTGCAGTTTGAACAATTTCGCCAGGGGAATGGCAATGAATTTAATAAATAAGGCAAATTCCACAGCAATAAAAACCCAAAACAAAAGAGTTCTAGCCGTTGGATCGAGCCATAATATATATTCAACAAAAAGAGTAAATAGAAAATACAAAAGGCCAATGGCGAAGAATAGAATCGCTCCTTTCAGCAACTCATTCGTGTAATAACGCTTGATGAATTGCTCTAATTTGGTCTGTATGGGGTTAAAACTGTTCAACACTAAACTCTTTAACTGACTAAACTACAATTTTATTTTAATGTATAATTGCATAAATTTGATAAGCTTGTGTTAATTTAGAGCAAATAGCATTTATTTTAAAGAAATCGATGAAAGATTTAAAATATCTAACGGCATTTTCCATTCCAATTATGGCGTTTGTTGGGCTTTATTATCAAGGCATGTTGTCGTTTTTAACACCTTTTTATGGATTCGTTCTGATACCGATTTTGGAATTGCTATTTCCTGTAGATACTTATAATTTTTCACAAGAAGAATCCAAAAACCGATTGAAAAATAAGCTTTTTGATTGGTTGCTCTACTTCAATTTGCCGGTAGTATATGGACTAGTTGTTTTGGCTTTAGTTGTTGTAACAACTACAAATCTTGAAACCTATGAATTTGTTGGACTAATTGTTTCCGTAGGAATTGTTTTGGGCGTAAACGGCATCAATGTCGCTCATGAATTGGGGCATAGACAAACCACCAACGAACGATTTATAGGAAAAGCCTTGCTGCTTCCTGCGCTTTATATGCACTTTTATATTGAACACAATTTTGGGCATCATTTGCATGCAGCCACTAAAGAAGATGCAGCCACCGCGCGTTACAATCAAACAGTTTATGGTTTTTGGATGACCTCTGTTTTTCGTCAATATTTGAGTGCGTGGAAGATTCAAATGAACATATTAAAACGAAAAGAATCACGATTTCTCGGGATTGATAATGATATGTTATGGTATGCTGTTTTACAACTCATGTATCTGATGGGGGTCTTTCTCATCTTTGGTAAAACTGGATTTATTTTTGCGCTTTTTGCGGGGATCTCAGGTTTTATTCTACTCGAAACCGTGAATTATATTGAACATTACGGATTGATTCGTTCCAAATTGCCCTCAGGTCGTTACGATCGCGTACGTGAAATCCATTCTTGGAATTCCAATCATGTCATTGGCAGAATTGTACTTTACGAATTGACGCGCCACAGCGACCACCACTATAAAACCTCAAAAAAATATCAAATTTTGGATTGCCATGACGAAAGTCCACAAATGCCTTATGGGTATCCAACATCGATGGTATTGGCGATGGTGCCTCCGCTTTGGTTTGCAATTATGAACAAACGAATTCCCAAGGACATGGTTTCTTAAGAGAATAAAGAAAATATAGAAGAGAATAAAGACTTGTTCCTACTTTCAATCAAATTAAAGTCATAATTTAAAGTCTTTTTTCTCTGTTCTTTTTTCTCTGTTCTTGCATCTATCTTATCTTTGTAACTCAAACCGAAAAAATGACCAAATCCGTCCGCGTGCGATTTGCACCAAGTCCAACAGGGCCTTTACATATTGGTGGTGTTCGTACTGCCCTTTTCAATTATTTATTCGCCAAAAAACATGGTGGAACATTCATTTTGCGTATAGAAGATACCGACCAGAACCGTTATGTGGAAGGTGCTGAACAATATATTGTTGAGGCTTTGAATTGGTGCCACATTCCTTTTGATGAAGGACCTAATAAAAACAATGAATTTGGCCCTTACCGCCAAAGTGAACGCAAACATTTATACAAAAAATATGCAGATGAATTGATTGTTTCTGGTAATGCCTATTACGCATTTGACACGGCAGATAGTTTAGATTATTATCGGAAAGACCACGAAGCCAAAGGAAAAACTTTTATTTACAATTGGCACAACAGACACATACTATCCAATTCCCTGACCCTTTCGGCAGAAGAAACACAGTCAAAGTTGGATGCGGGTGAAGAGTATGTGATTCGTTTTAAATCGTCTGAAGATGAAACTTTGCATTTACAGGATATCATTCGTGGCGATATTTACGTGGAAACGAGGATTCTGGATGACAAGGTATTGTTTAAAAGTGATGGTATGCCAACCTATCATTTGGCAAACATAGTCGATGACCACTTGATGGAAATCACCCATGTGATTCGTGGCGAAGAGTGGCTACCGTCGTTGGCCTTGCATTACCAATTATATGATGCGTTTGGATGGGACAAACCGCAATTTGCGCATTTACCATTGATACTGAAGCCAACGGGAAAAGGAAAATTGAGCAAACGTGATGGGGACAAATTAGGGTTTCCTGTATTGCCTTTGGCATGGAAAGATTCAGAAACAGGCGCTATTTCACGAGGATACAAGGAAGACGGATATTTTCCTGCAGCAATGGTCAACTTTTTGACATTTCTGGGCTGGAATCCAGGGACGGAACAAGAAATTTTTTCTTTGGAAGAGCTTGTAAATGCCTTTGAATTGGAACGAGTCCATAAATCTGGAGCGCGTTTTGACCCAGATAAAATCAAATGGTTCAACCATCAGTATATGCAGATGCAAAACGATATTGAATTGGCAGAACAATTCAAAAATCAACAATCACAATTGAAGGATATTGATTTAAACTATATCGCATTGGTCGTCGAGATCATTAAGGAACGTGCTACCTTTGTAAGTGATTTTTGGAACTTGGGTTCCTTCTTTTTTGAAGCACCAAAAAGTTATGACCAAAAAACATTCTATAAAATCATAAACAACGATGCTCGTGAATTGATGAGCGAATTGGCTCAACTCATAAGCCATATTTCGGATTTTACTATTGAAAATATTCAAATCGATGTAAAAGCATGGATTGGCAAAAAAGAAGTTGGTTTTGGTAAAGTCATGCAGCCATTACGTTTAGCGCTCGTCGGAGCAATGCAAGGTCCTGATATTTTTGAGATTATTTTTATGATAGGTAAAGAGGAAACGGTTCAGCGGATTGAGAATTTGGCGCAGACGATGTGAAAGAAAATAATTGTATAAACATTCACGAGATTCCTGCCAACGCGGGAATTTTTTAGAAATAAATAAACGCCATAAACGCCAACATAGATTGATTGCCTTTGAACGTTTTATTGGAAGGCGAAGTATCTAAATTTTGGTTGTTCAATTTGTTCAACATATTCGTCAAGCCATAAATGTATTGCACCCGCAATTTAAAATGACTAAAACCAGCCGTAGCACCAACAGAAGCATTCACATTAAATTTTGAAATATCGCTAATGTCCTTTGCCAAAAGACTGTTATATCCATTGATCAAATAGTTCTTTTGGGCATTGTCCTTCAATTCCAGTTTGCCATTGTACTGCAACATTGGGCCAGCATCAATCATTAAAATTTCCTTGGCAAATTTGACGTGAAACAAAAATTGAGCCTGCACCATCATGAGTTTATATTCCAAGGCTTCAGTAGCTGAAACTGGCAACGCCCTTCCCATTATTTCTAGGTTGCTTTGCGATATTTGCATTCCATAACTTACTGTATACCAGCGATGTGGTAACTCAAGCGTTGCTGCCAAGCCTCCTATCCAACCCTTGCCTTGTTTTGTTTCAAAATTATCCGTTTTAATGTCAAATTGTGTGAAGCCCCCTCCAATACCTACACCATTTGTGATTGGGACTGTCCCGTGTGGACGATGTTGAGCGATAGAAGCTGTAACAAAACCGATACCAAATGCTACTAATATGGTGAGTTGTCTGATTTGCATGATTATTTGTTCAGTTTTTCAGCAAATATAACTTAAATTAGACCTTTCTAACCATTAAAAAATTTGGATATGGATTTTGTTTTAATACCTCTGATAGTTGTTGCGCTATTAATATTGTTTTCGTCATTTTTTACAGTTAAACAGCAATCGGCTGCTATTATCGAGCGCTTTGGAAAATACCACAGTATTCGCCATTCAGGTTTGCAAATGAAAATTCCCATTGTGGATCGCGTAGCAGGACGGATGAGCCTTAAAATCCAACAATTGGATGTGATTGTTGAGACCAAAACACGTGATGATGTATTTGTAAGATTGAAAATTTCGGTTCAGTTCATGGTTATCAGCGAAAAGGTGTATGATGCTTTCTACAAATTGGATTATGCACACGACCAAATTACCAGTTATGTGTTTGACGTGGTGCGTGCTGAAGTTCCAAAAATGAAACTGGATGATGTCTTTGTGAAAAAAGATGATATTGCCATTGCCGTAAAAACGGAATTGAACGAAGCGATGGCTGATTACGGTTATGATATCATCAAAACCTTGGTCACAGATATTGATCCCGATGCACAAGTAAAAGCAGCGATGAACCGAATTAACGCAGCAGAACGTGAAAAAGTGGCCGCTCAATTTGAAGGCGATGCCGCTCGTATCCTCATTGTGGAACGTGCCAAGGCGGAAGCGGAAAGCAAACGTTTACAAGGGATGGGAATTGCCGATCAGCGACGGGAAATTGCTCGTGGACTTGAAGAGTCTGTGGATGTATTGAACAGAGTTGGTATCAACTCACAGGAAGCTTCTGCGTTGATTGTTGTAACGCAACATTACGATACACTTCAATCTATTGGAGAACATGTGAACAGCAATTTGATTTTATTGCCAAATTCACCGCAAGCTGGAAGTGATATGCTAAACAATATGGTGGCTAGTTTTACCGCAAGTAACCAAATTGGAGAAGCAATGAAGGAGGCGAAAAATAAGAAACGCCTTAGCGAGGGCAAAGATGGTCAAAAGAAATAATCGATTAAAAATGTGAAATTAAAAAAGCTGAAATTAAATATTTCAATCCTAATAGTAACCCTCAAAAGATATTTTGAGGGTTACTTTTTTCAATGATCTTTCTTATATTTCTTGACAATCGATTTCAGACTTTCAAGATAGTCCCCTAATGCTTTCTCATCCATTTTGCCCGATTTGTTGTCTTCGTCTGGCAAGGTTTGCGGTGTTTCGTCCAAATATTTTTGCAGTTCAGGAAATTTTTCTTCTATTTCTCTTGAGATTTGGGAGATTTCGGTCAATATTTTGTGTGGTAATTCCATGGTCGTTTTTGTTTAAAACAAAAAAGTTACTGAAATAAATGCAGTTCACAAAACAATTAACCCAAATTAAAATGGATGCTTTATATTTTGAAAGGATGGCGTTCCTCCCATTCCTGTTTAGGATTCATCAATTTAAAAATCTGTTGTAAGGAGGTATTCATCAGGGAATTCGTGTGTTTTAAATACACATACATTTTTTTGGGTTCGGCACCAACAGAACTTTTGATTTCCATGGCAGTGCGTGCATATACAACTGATTCAAACTTATTGGTTATTCCAAAATCAAGCATATCATAGAGCATGTTCAGATATAGTTGATTTGGATATTGATGCACTTCATCATAGCCCAAAAAATAGGTTTCCAAATCGTTAATATTGAGAATCAAGGTATAAAAACCAATCAAAGTGTCATCCAAATAATATCCAAAGACCCTAAAATTAGTGTCCAATTCTCGTTTCAAAGCGCAAAAATGTCCTTTCGGTAAAATGAATGTGTTGATTTTAGCATTATCAGAAACTATTTTGTAAAGTTCGTAAAGCTGATTGGATTGCTGCTCGATATCTTCTAAATTCAATTCCCTTTTAACAATCCGTCCTGCTTTCTTCCTTGCAACTTTATAACGCTGCTTGTACTTTTTATTCAAATCTGATAAATACGAGTCAAAATTTGTCCAATGGGGTCTAATTTCCATAATCATATTGGGCTGGACTGATAGTTTATGAAGCTTTATAGACTGAAAAAATTGTCTTTCCTGATGAATCGAATCCTCTTTAAAATAATCCTTGAACATAATGATTCGAATACGCTTTTTGTACTTCCTTTTTATGTTTTGCTTGAGTTCTTCCAAAGCATTATAAGCCGTTTCAAGGTATTTTGATAGCGAAATAAAATCGGGATCAAAGTAAATCCCATGTTGTCCTGTATGCATTAGATTGCCAACGACCAACATATTCCCTCTTAAAAATGTGGACACAAAATGTTTGAATTTTTGACGATAACAGGAGTCATTGTAGTTTCTGAAAATGTCTTCCAAATACAATTCGACACGCTGAATAATCGCAATACCGACCAATCGTTCATCACTAAAAACAGCCATATAGAACCACGAAATATTAGTCGGAGAAACACCTTCCAAGGCTTCAAAATAAGGTGTCTGCAGAAAGATATCATGCGCTACCAAACCATTCCAATCGGGTGGAAGTTCTTTTACTGTAGTATAAATGCTGAAGTGTACCAAATCAAAAAGGAAAGACCGAAGTCTTAAACCCAGTCTTTCCTGTAAAAATAGTTAAATATTTTAAACCCAACCGCAAATGATGGCGTCCATAGTTGTTGGGTTACTATCCAATATCCGGAATAAATGAAGATGTATTAGTTAGTGCATTAAAAGCACAAAAAACATCAATCCTGTGACATTGGGGTCTTAAAAGTGTAATCAGAGTTTAAATGGCCTTGGCTTCCTTCTGAAGTAGCACATCTTTATCATCAATTCCACTTTGGATAAAGGCGTCGATTTCTGAATTTCTTTTCAATCCTTGTACCAACAAAACTGAAAGTGTAATCATTGTTGCAATTCGAGTTCCAGTCTTTTTTGCAGCGGTACAGAACCAAGGTTCCAACTCTTTATAACTCACCTTTTTTGCCAATTCCTGAATTTCGGCTTTGGTTCGCAACTGTTTTTCTTCTTGCAAATTGGAGTATTTTTTTCCCAATTGTTGGATGATATCGATTGCTTTCCGTTGTGGCTGATTGTTTTGTGTTTTTTGATGGTTTTGACTGTTCTTTTCAGCTGTCCCGACGCTTCGGGATTGTTTTTCCCAAGAATCTTTCAAACCCACCGTTTTGTTAAGCACCAAATGTTCTGGTGTCGAATCTTTGTCCACATTGAAATATCCAATTCTTTGAAATTGGAATCTATCGCCAACCTCTGCCTCTTTCAAACTCGGTTCCACATAAGCCGTCACAATTTTTAAAGATTCTGGATTTAGAAATTCCATAAAATCTTTATCAGGATGCGCATCAGGAGCTTCATCCATAAACAGCCTATCATATTCTCTTACTTCAGCTTGAATGGCGTGGATGATGGAGACCCAATGCAAGGTCCCTTTTACTTTTTTCGAGGTATCTTCAGAATAGGTACAATGGATTTCTGTGATATTTCCATTAGAATCTTTAAGAACACTTTCGCCTTCAATAATATAGGCGTTCTTTAACCGAACTTCTCCACCCAATTGCAATCTAAAGAATTTACTGCCAGCTTGTTCCTTAAAATCCTCTCTTTCAATATACAATTCCCGAGAAAACGGTACTTGTCTAAAACCTGCCGTATCGTCTTCTTGATTGTTTTCGGCTTCGAGCCATTCTTCTTTTCCTACTGGATAATTGGTAATTACCAATTTCACAGGGTCCAAAACCGCCATGACACGTGGTGCGGTTTTGTTCAGATCTTCACGAATACAGAATTCCAGCAAGGCGACATCAATCACATTATCACGCTTTGCCACACCCACTGTTTCCACAAATTTCTTGATGGCGGTTGGCGTATAGCCGCGACGACGCAACCCTGAAATAGTCGGCATTCTTGGATCGTCCCAACCTGAAACAATTTTATCTTCGACCAATTTGAGCAATTTTCGTTTACTCATAATGGTATAACTCAAGTTGAGACGTGCAAATTCTCGTTGTTTTGGACGTAACTTGTCGGTATCGACCACTTGGTCCAAAAACCAATCGTAAAGCTCTCTATGAGATTTAAATTCGAGCGAACACAGGCTGTGTGAAATACTTTCTATGTAATCACTTTCGCCATGTGTCCAATCGTACATTGGATAAATGCACCAATCATTACCAGTTCTGTGGTGGTGCTTTTTCATTACGCGATACATAAGCGGGTCGCGCATCAACATATTGGTGTGCTGCATATCTATCTTGGCACGCAACACGTGTGACCCTTCTTCGAATTCACCATTCTTCATTTTGGCAAATAAGTTAAGGTTTTCTTCAACGCTTCTATTTCGATAAGGCCCATCAACACCTGCTTGTGTGGGAGTTCCTTTTTGATCAGCAATTGCTTCAGAGGATTGAGAATCGACATACGCTTTCCCCTCTTTTATTAACTTGATTGCCCAATTGTATAATTGTTGGAAATAGTCTGAAGAATACAATTCATTTTCCCATTGGTAACCCAACCAAGAAATATCCGTTTTTATGGCATCCACATATTCCTGTTCCTCTTTTGCTGGATTGGTATCATCAAAACGAAGGTTAACAGGTGCATTGTATTTTTCTCCAAGCCCAAAACTAATACCTATTGCCTTGGTATGTCCAATGTGCAAATAACCATTAGGTTCTGGCGGAAAACGGAAACGCAAGTCCTTTTTTGACATGCCGCTTGATAAATCTTCTTCTATGATGTGCTCAATAAAATTGAGTGGTTTATTTTCTTCTGACATGCTGGTAATTCTTAATTTATTCCTGCCTTTAGCATTTAATGGCAGGATTGAAAATCAAATGCAAAATTAGACATTTTTTTAGTTCTAAAAATGCCTTATTTTTGTGATAACAAAAGGTTTTATGGGAATTATCAAAATTGAAAATATACGGGTTTTTGCACATCACGGCTGCTTAAAAGAAGAAACCAAGATCGGAAGTAATTATCGTGTGGATTTGGAAGTAAGGGCCGATTTAAAGCCATCGGCTGTTTCAGATATGTTGAGCGATACCGTAGATTATGTGTTGCTTAATCGCATTATCAAAGAAGAAATGCAGGTGCCTACCTATTTGCTTGAATCTGTTGCCAAGCGCATTTTGGTGCGAATTTTCAATGAAGACCGATTGGTCAAAAAAGCAACTGTTTGGGTCAGTAAACTGAATCCGCCCATTGGTGGCGACGTGGAGATGGTAACGATTAAAATGAGCGAAAAGCGAAAAAAACACATGTAAATACTGAAATTTTTATACATTTGCCGTCTGAATTCTCCTAAATAGGAGATTCCTGCTTTCGCAGGAATTGGTGTCGTGGCCGAGTGGCTAGGCACAGCTCTGCAAAAGCTGCTACAGCGGTTCGAATCCGCTATCGACCTCATGTTTTTTCAGGCTCTGTCACTTTTGTGACAGGGCTTTTTTGTTTTATAGACGAGCCAAACTTGTTTGAGCGAAGGCTATAAAACAAAAAACCCAAGCG
>JBDSFP010000036.1:0-7522 GCA_039919415.1 Aquaticitalea sp.
GAAGATGTCAATAATATGGTGCATAAATCATGGTTCGTATTACCGCCTTTGATGGAATATTATTACAAAGCAAAAAATCCATTCTATAAATCTTTGCCGCCATTTAGGGAAGATTGTCTGGGGGTCGATACTGTGACTATGCAATTCATTTATCCAAAAGACAATAACACCATATTTCTACCAAAGGATTTTGACGGACGCACCAATAGTCTGATTCTAAAAATTGCCCATTCAAAACCTGAAACCTTAGTTTATTGGTATTTGGATGAAACTTTTATGGGCACTACAAAAGATATTCACGAATTTGCCATGCAGCCCAAACAAGGGAAGCATTTATTGACCGTTTTGGATGCATTGGGCAACGAAGCCAAACGCTGGATTGAGATCTCGCAATAAACTGGTTTCTTGTTTCTGTGATCAAGTTCAAGTTCCTAAATATGCCTTCAACTAATTCAATTTCATCTGTAAAAATCACTATTTTTGTTTTACTAACTTAATACTAATAAAAAATCATGTACGAAACCATCAAAATTTTACATTCCTATTGGGCTTATTTGGTGCTTTTAGTTTTGGTCTTGGCGACGTTCAATGCGCTCATCAAATTTTTTGGCAACAAGGAATTCCATCCAAAGGATTTCAGGATTTCGCTTTTCACTTTAATAGTGTCACATATACAATTGCTGATTGGCTTATTTCTTTATTTTACCTCCCCATTCGGATTTAAGAATTTAAGCGCCAATGGCATGGGAGGACTGGATTCTTTTTCTAGACTTTTGGCAGTGGAACATCCTTTTGTGGGAATCGTTGCGGTGACTTTGATAACTATTGGCTATTCAAAACACAAAAAGAAATTGACCTCCAAACCAAAATTCAAAATGATTGCAATCTTTTACACCATTGCCCTGATTTTGGTGTTATCTAGAATTCCTTGGAGCAATTGGATGTAAAACAAAAAAACACAAAGTATGAACTTTGTGATTTTCGTTTTTATGCTAACCTAACTTATTTTTGTTCTTCTGTTACTTCCTTAATCAGATAGATATAAACTGGAAAGTGGTCACTAAAACCATCGGTAAATCCGCCGTCTCCCCAACTTCTGAATGGGTATCCTTTATAACGTCCACGTTTTGTGGTCAGGTAATATTTGTTGTAAATGCCTGCTTTATAAAACCGATAACTTGAATAGTCTTTTTGCAGTAAGGGTTCGGTCATCATGATTTGGTCAAATAAACTCCAGGCATCCCGATAGGCTGTAGTGCCCAAACCAATTTTAAAAAAATGCTCATAAGGATTGTAAATGTCTTTCAATTCCACATCTTCTTTGTCTGCTTTTGCTCCGAGAGCCTCCTTAACACTCGCATTGGTTGGGTCATCATTCAAATCGCCCATGGTAAAAATCTTTGCGTACGGATTGATGATCTGTAAAGAATCTATAAGACGTTTGTTCAATTTTCCTGCAGCCACACGTTTTGATCTGCTCTTTGCTTCGCCGCCACTTCGCGATGGCCAGTGGTTGACAATGACATGGATAATCTCTCCATCTAGCTTTCCCGTGACCAGAAGTTGATCTCTGGTATACACGCGATCTCTGCTTAAATCATTATAAATTTTTAATTCATGACTGCTCGTTGAAATTGGAACAAATGCCGACTTTTGATATAGCAATGCGACATCAATACCGCGTCTGTCCGGCGATTCGTAGTGAACAATGCCATAATCCTTGCCTCTCAACAAAGGATCGTTGGCCACATCCGCCAAAACACTTCTGTTTTCAATTTCAGAAACACCAATCAAAGCAGGCATGTCATGGGACTCATCAACCCCAATATCCGAAATTACCCTTGCCATATTATGGACCTTCTTACCGTAAGCCTCTTGTCTACCCGTACGCATCTCCATAATCGGTGTCGCTTCATCATTTTTGGTGACGTCATTGATGGTGTCAAAAAAGTTCTCCAAATTATAAAACGCCAAGGTGCGGATTTTAAAACGTTTTGCCGCCTTTTCCTGGGAATACGTATTGAAACTTATGACCAGGAAAAGTGCTGCCAAAATTATTTTATAAGGCATCATGTATATTATGTTATTTTATTGTTATCGTAATTGCAAGTTTCACTCCAAAAGTATGTTATTATTATAAATAATGTAAATTTGATCGCTTTAAATAGCTGTTATTTACTGTGATACAACCATAAAATTTACTTTTTGGCATGAAAAAAAGTTTTTTAATTATTTTATTCGGACTCTTTTCATTGGCCACCACCAATGCACAAACTACCATTAAAGGTAGTGTGGTGGATGCCATTTCAGACGAACCAATTCCAAGTGTAACAGTTACTATTGAAGGTTCTGATTTTATAGTACAAACCGATACCAATGGAGAATTCAGTTTTACTTCTGATGTGCCGCTTGGCGAGCAGGTCTTGGTCATTGAAAAGATAGGTTATCTCACAAAACGTTATCCTATTGTGGTCAATGAAGGAAAAACAGTTGACATTCGGGATATGTCATTGGATGTGGATGTTTCAAGTTCTGCCGAATTGTTTACCGTGACCCTTACCGATGACGAACTAAATGATGACACTGGTGGTGCAGATAATATTTCTGGGCTCTTACAATCCTCACAAGACGTGTTTCAAAATACTGCTGCTTTTGAGTTTAGTTCTTCGTTTTTTAATGTAAGAGGTTTGGATTCTGAAAACGGAATTGTGATGATCAACGGTATTGAAATGAACAACGAATTTGACGGAAGACCACAATGGAGCAATTGGGGCGGCCTCAATGATGTGGTCAGAAACCAAGAATTATCTTCAGGGCTATCTCCTTCCAATTATACCTTTGGTGGGGCTTTGGGATCCACGAATATCAACACTAGAGCCTCTCAATATAGAAAAGGGGGTCGATTAACCTACTCATCTTCAGATCGAAGTTATAATAACCGCATCATCGCCAGTTACTCAACTGGACTTATTGAAGGAGGTTGGGCAGTTACTGCCGCTGTGGGCAGACGTTGGGGTGAAGAAGGGTTTCAAGAGGCTACTTTTTATAATTCCAATTCCTTCTTTTTATCTGTTGAAAAGAAAATCAATGAGAAACAGAGCCTCAACTTTACGTCCATTTATGCTCCCAACAGAAGGGGTAAGTCCTCCCCAAACACTCAAGAAGTTTATGACCTTAAAAGCATCAAATACAATGAATATTGGGGCTATCAGAATGGGGAAAAGCGCAATTCTAGAGTAAAGGAAGTTAATGAACCTATTCTAATGCTAAATCATAATTGGAACATCTCAAGCAAAACAAGTTTAAATACAAATATCGCCTATCAATTTGGTAAAATCGGCAACAGTCGTTTGGATTATCCAGGAGGACCAAATCCAAGTCCGAGCTATTACCAAAAACTTCCCAGTTATGCCTTAGCCGATTCCAATGGACCCGATTATGAGCAGGCCTATTTGAATGAGCAAGAATTCTTAACGGACGGACAAATTGACTGGAATCGTATATATGATGCCAATCTTACCAATAACAGTGGGGATACGAGCGCTGCATACGTTTTGTATGAAGATAGAAATGATGACAAAACAATTAAAGCGAACACCATATTAACTACCGACATCAATGATCATGTTGCAATCAATGCATCTGTGAATTATACCAATTTAAAATCAGAGAATTTTGCTGAAATCATTGACCTGTTAGGGTCAAAAGGATATCTGAACATAGATTCTTTTGATAATATTCAATTCGATTTGCAGAACCCTAACCAAATTGTTGGCAAAGGTGGAAAAATAAAATATAACTATAATTTGTTGGCCAATATCCTTTCAGGGTTTGCACAGGCCCTGTTCAAATACAACAAAATCGATTTTTATATAGCTGCCACTACATCGAATACTTCTTACCAAAGAGAAGGCTTATTTGAGCATGAATCCTATCCTGGGAATGCCTCTCTTGGAAAAGGAAAAAAATTGACATTTAATGGTTTTGGTGGTAAAGGAGGTTTTACCTATAAGTTGACTGGAAAACATCTCTTGGATTTTAACGCAGGCTATATCATAAAAGCACCTAATTTAAAAAATACATATTCAAATTCAAGAGAAAACAACCGTTTTGTAAGCGGTATCACAGAAGAGAAAATATCCACTGTTGATGCAAGTTACATCTTCCGTTCCCCTATTGTGAAAGCAAGGTTAACGGGATATTATTCGAAAACTCAAGATGCAAATGAAATTTCTTTTTATTATGCGGATGGTCTAAGCAGTTCTGACATTGCTGAAAACGACACCTCTGCTTTTGTTCAGGAAATTTTGCAAGGTATTGACAAAAAACGTTTTGGGGGAGAGTTAGGCATCGAAGCTCAAGTAACACCCACCATTAAGTTAAAAGGAGTTGCCGCTGTGGGACAATATACTTATGACAACAATGCAAATTTAGTGCTTACCTCTTCAAGTTTTGAAACTTTAGAAAACAGAGTTGATTTTGGCCAGGCAAATCTAAAAGATTATAGACTTGCGGGCGGACCTCAGACAGCCTTTTCGGTAGGTTTTGAATATCGCGATCCTGACTATTGGTGGTTTGGTGCCACAACAAACTTTTTTGCGAATACCTATGTAGATGTAAGTCCATTATCGAGAACCAAAAACTTTTATTTGGATGCAGATGGTTTACCATTCAATGATTACGATCCTGCAATTGCCAGAAAATTATTAAAGCAGGAAAAGTTTGATAATTATACAAACGTCAATCTTGTAGGAGGAAAATCATGGAAAATAGACGACTATTTCATCGGGTTCTTTGCAAGTGTGAGCAATGTTTTGGATGCAGTTTACAAAACTGGAGGCTTTGAACAAGGTAGAAATGCAAATTATAGAGAATTGCTTGCCGACGCCAGTCATGATACTCCTGTTTTTGGATCAAAGTATTGGTATGGTCGTGGTGCAACCTACTTTGTAAATGTGTACTTTAGGTTTTAAAATAAATTAATTATGAAATAATATAATATCTACAAATGTGAAATGCGAAGCATTCACGAAAAAAAAAAATCATGAGTAAAAAGAATAAAATTTTATCAATTTTCACGATTGTCACTTTCACTTTGGCTTTTACATCGTGTGTTAAAGATGACGATTATACAGTTCCTGATAGTTTGGGGACTGAAGAAAATGCGAGATTAAACACGCTTCTATCTGACATTCAAACTGGAAACACCACATTATTATCCGTTCAGAATGTAAAAGATCTATATCAGAATGCAACACCCGCTTTTATAGAAACCAGCATCGCAGTCAAAGGATATATAAGTTCTTCTGACCGAACAGGTAACTTTTTTAAGGAAATATACCTTCAGGATGCTCCCGAAAACCCAACTGCTGGGATAAAAATAATTTTGAATCAGGTGGATACTTATAATCAGTATAATTTTGGTCGTGAGGTATATATTAAACTTACCGGTTTGTATGTTGGCGAGGAAAGAGTTGGAACTGGAGTTATTGCAATTGGTGGATCGACTCAAACCAATCAATTTGGAACCACTGTTAAAAAAATGACAGAAAACCAAAGAGCAACAAGCATGTTCCGATCTGAAAACACGGCTACTATTATTCCAAAAACACTCACTTTTTCCCAAGTCAATGCGAGTGATATTGGATTGTATGTGCAATTTGAGGGTGTTGAATTTGCTGATAACTTAATTGGTCTACAATATTTCGATCCAATTCAAGATTTTGATACATCAAGAAACCTGCAAAGTTGTGGAGGTATTGGATATTCAACGTTCAATTTAGAAACAAGTTCGTTTGCCTCATTTAAGGACGTTTTTTTACCCACAGGAAATGGAACTGTTTCAGGAGTTATAACGAAAACATTTGATGGTAGGTCCTTGGTATTGGCATTGAATGAGGTAAATGAGTTAAATTTGACCGGACCTCGATGTACGCCAATGACTACTGAGGATTTTACTGTGGTTTTTAATGAAGACTTTCAATCAGCAGTTAACAACACCATCCTCGATTTTCCAGAATGGACCAATTTTAGTGAGGCAGGAACCTTTAAGTGGAGAGAAAAAATATTTTCCGGAAACGGCTATGCGGAATTCAGCTCAAATGGGTCTGGAAGTGTTTCCAACATTGCATGGTTAATTACGCCAGGAATTGATATGGATGCCCAAGATAATGAATTCCTGAATTTTAATGCTGCCCAGCACCATTTGGATTCTCCTCTAAATATGCTCGAAGTTTTGTTATCAACTGATTATGACGGCTCCAATGTACTTGCAGCCACTTGGACAGCGGTTGACGCTGCACTTCCATCCCAAAGTAATCCATGGTACCAATTTGTGGATTCAGGATTAATAAATCTGTCTTCTTATTCTGGAACTTTATACGTAGCTTTTAAAGTTGTTGGTTCAGGCACGAACACTGCGCTGGACGGTGCTTACCAAATTGATGACTTAAAGATTTTGGCAACAAATTAACGGATGTGACATTTCATAAATATAGCCTGTTTGTATCTTACTGACAGGTCTTATTTTTATAGACCAAATTCTATGAAACAGTTTGACACTTTATTTTTCAGTGTGTTTGAATATTATAAAACAAAATACAAAGCAAAGGCCAATGACCTTGCATTGATTTATATTCTATTATTGCAAACCTCATTTCTTCTGGCATTTGGCACTTTCTTCCTGCTGTTTTTCAGTCAAATGCACGTCAATATGATGTCTCCATCAAAAGCTTGGACATTATTTATCATCGCCGTCATAATTCTAACTTTTAGGAATTGGATGTATTTTACGGGTAAGAAACGCAAAGTACTCAATACTAAAAAAACGAAGAAAAGCGAGCATAAGAACATGAATATCTGGGTACTTTGGTCTTTTCCCATTGTTCTTTTCATTATTTCAGTGCTTTTAATGCTACGATTGTAGACCACACTACAATGGATTGAAATTCGAGGGATTTAAGGACTGAAATATACTTTTAAGAAACTATAGGTTATGAAAATATAGGCAAATAAAATTTGCACCAAAAAACAATGTTAATCAACTTGGATATTGTCAGGCAAACAATTCAATACTTTTTACTAAACATTTTTAGTTCCACAACTTCTTAAAAGTAACTGCAATGAAATAATTCCGATACAAACTTCATAAACCGAGGAACTTTTAAGTTTTTTTATTACTTTCGTCAAAATTTTGGGGATGTAGCTCAGTTGGCTACCCGCCCGTACCGAACGGCACGTTCGGGCGGGGAGCGTTTAGGATTTAGAAAAATGTATGTGGTTTATATAATTTATAGTTCTAAATTTTGCCGGTATTAGGTAGGTTTGTCGTCTGATTTTATGGAAAGATTAAATACACATAATTCTGGTTCTGTAAAATCAACGAAAGCGTTCGTTCCTTGGGAATTGGTTTACTCGGAACAGTATTCCACTAGAATGGACGCTAGAAAAAGAGAGAAATATTTTAAGTCTGCGGCAGGTCGTAGATGGCGAAAAAATAATTTGGGGATGTAGCTCAGTTGGC
>JBDSFP010000376.1:0-23730 GCA_039919415.1 Aquaticitalea sp.
AACGCGTTCGGTATCTTCCAGAGAGAAATAGCCTTTTTCACAAAACACATCTATGTATTCTGCCAAACGCTGTTTTTCCACTTCTGGAATTAATTCATTGACCACAAAATTGAGAAATCCAGATTTATTGTTTTTAAATTCCTTGGGAATAGCATGTGCTGCTAAAAGTGTGGCTTTGATTTTGGCTTTCGACTCCCGATTCAAACGTCTAATAACACGAAGCATTTTAAGTTCGGCGTCCACCGACAGTCCATAACCGGATTTGATTTCGATGGCTCCCGTGCCCAATTTGATGATAGCGTTCAATCGATCCGATGATTGTTGGTAGAGCTCTTCTTCACTGGTCTGTTGCAAAGTTTCTGCAGAATTGAGAATTCCTCCGCCACGCACTGCAATGTCTTCATAACTCAACCCATTGATCCGGTCCACAAATTCCTGTGAACGATCACCCGCATACACCAAATGGGAATGGGAATCACACCACGCTGGCAAGACTGTTTTTCCCGTCGCATCAATGGTGGTTTCTGATTCATAACCTGGGTAATCGTCCATACTTCCGTATTCAACAATCGTATCGTGCTCAATCAAAACATAAGCATTCTTGAGGGTTGGAAGGACTTTCATATCCTTTCCCTTTACAATCATAACATTTGTTTTTCGCACTTGGAGCAGCTCTTTGATATTGATTATGACGATTGACATAGGCGTTTGTTAGATTATAAATTTAGGTAATTTTTACAATAAAAAAGTGCTAATGAACGAAGTCACTAGCACTTTAAAATATCTTATTGAAAAAATTATTGTTTAATAAATTTAAAGGTTGAATTGATTCCTTGGAATTTTAAAATATATAGACCATTATCAAATTTTGAGACATCTATACTTTGTCCTTCGGAAATAGAAGCTGTAAGGATTTGTTTACCCAACATATCAGTTATTAAAATATGTAAGTTTTCCGTGAAAGAGCCTTTAAAATTTAACTGGTCTTGAGTTGGATTGGGGTAGATGCTCATACCACTCAAATTAAATTCTGGAGTCTGCAATATTATTAAATTGTTTTCTATCCAAAATACCGTGTCACTTTGATTACCAATAGAGGCAATATCATTATCCAAATCACCATCAAAATCTGCTACAGTAATATCAAACATTTGAAAATTATTATCGGCAATAAAGGTAGGAGTTGTACTTGGTGAAGCATTGTTTGCTCCTTTAAAGTAAATAATTGCGTCATCAATAGTGCCACCGTCAGTAACAATGACGTCATTAAAAGTATCATTGTCCAAATCAACAACATAGGCTGTTCCAGGTCTGTCGATTATTGTTTGATCGGAAATTATGGTTTCCACTGACAGACCATTTTTAGTTTTATTATACCATGCAACATTTCCGGATACATTATCAACTTTAAAGACATCCATAATTCCATCATTATTTACATCAGCAAAACCTACTTTTAGTATAGCAGAATTTCCTGTAGACACAGACACAGTATCTTTTATCCATGATACGGTCATCGTTCCACTTTCTATATATTGGTTATAATATATTTCAATGCTCTGGGTGTTATAAAATCCAATAAGCATATCCAAATCGCCATCTCCATCCATATCTGCAGTGTCAATGTAATATGCTCCTTTAGTGCTGCCGTTTTCAATATCCGCTTCTAGTATAAAATTACCAGTCCCATCCCCTGAGTACCAAACTGTTCTGTTATTATCATAAGACATAGTGGCAATATCAATATTTCCATCATTATTGATATCACCTGCAACTACTTCACCAGGGCCATTAAGTGCTCCATCTATCACAACTTCTGACCCAAACCCTCCGCTGCCATCGCTTAAAAAATAAACTACTTGATTTTGAATGGCTGAAGTGGCGATGATATCCAAACCAAACTGACCATCGATATTAGCTACTATAAGTCCATCCACCCAGCGTATTGTAGAAGACACTGTAGTTTCTATGGTAAAATTACCGATACCATCATTTTTATACCATTTGATATAATCTTGCAGCGGAACTCCGTCGTTGTAATCATAAGTTGCCATTACAATATCTATATCACCATCGCCATCAAGATCGCCTGAGGCAATTTCATATGGTTCAAAGCCCGTATTTGGATCAATATTCTGTATCGGAGCGAAAGGTTGAGCATAGCTTATTCCGCCAATACATATAATAAATACAAAATTTAGTAAAGTTTTTTTCATAAAGAATGGTTTTTGTTTGACACTAATATATTGATTTATTTTCAATTATGAATTATTTCAAACCTCCTACCATGTCTTCCGGTTTTACCCACTCATCATATTCATCGGCAGTAACAAAACCTAGATTTACGGCTTCTTCTTTCAATGTGGTACCATTTTTATGTGCCGTATTGGCAATTTCGGCAGCTTTGTAATAGCCGATTTTTGTATTTAATGCTGTGACCAGCATCAAGGAATTGTTCAATAACTGTTTGATGACCTCTTTGTTTGGTTCAATTCCCTGAGCGCAGTGTTCATCAAAACTCATACAGGCATCTCCCAATAACTGTGCTGATTGCAATACATTGGCAGCCATTACGGGCTTAAACACGTTGAGTTCATAATGCCCTTGAGTGCCCCCTACAGAGACAGCGACATCGTTGCCAATTACTTGTGCGCAAACCATTGTCAACGCCTCAGATTGGGTAGGATTGACCTTGCCGGGCATAATGGAACTTCCTGGTTCGTTGGCGGGAATGTTGATTTCTCCAATGCCACTTCTTGGGCCTGATGCCATCATCCTAATGTCGTTGGCAATTTTATTCAAGCTTACCGCCAATTGTTTTAGGGCGCCATGTGTTTCCACCAAGGCGTCATGCGCTGCAAGAGCTTCAAATTTGTTGGGAGCCGTAATAAATGGTAAATCCGTAAACTTTGCAATGTATTCTGCGACACGCTTGGCATAACCTTTTGGTGTGTTAAGTCCAGTCCCAACAGCAGTTCCGCCAAGTGCCAGTTCGCTTAAATGAGGTAATGTGTTTTGAAGTGCTCTTATGCCATGATCTAATTGGGAGACGTAACCTGAGATTTCCTGCCCAAGCGTAATCGGTGTGGCATCCATTAAATGAGTACGTCCTATTTTGATCACATTCTTAAAATCGTTTGCCTTACCATGCAATGTATTCCGCAATTTAACGACCCCATGTATGGTCGTGTCCACCACTTTTTTGTAGATGGCAATGTTCATGCCGGTTGGAAAAGTGTCATTGGAGGATTGTGATTTGTTGACGTCGTCATTGGCTTTGATGACAGGCTCATCTTCGCCAATTTTTTTACCTTCCAATTGTTGTGCTCTATTGGCGATGACCTCATTGACGTTCATATTGCTTTGGGTTCCAGAGCCTGTTTGCCAAATGACAAGTGGAAATTGGTCATCATGCTTGCCTTCTAGGATTTCGTCACAGACCTTTGCGATTAAATCACGCTTTTCAATGGGCAGAACTCCCAATTCGCAATTAGTGAATGCCGCTGCCTTTTTGAGATATGCAAAACCATAAATGATTTCGAGAGGCATGGAGGCTGCCGGACCAATTTTAAAGTTATTACGGGAACGTTCCGTTTGTGCTCCCCAAAGTTTATCAGCAGGCACTTTTACTTCGCCCATGGTATCTTTTTCTATTCTGTATTCCATAAGAATTATAAAATTAATGACCTTACAAAGTTAGGGTTTTTGAAAGGGATTCTTTAATGGAAATTGATTTTAGTTGTCAACTTTTGTTGGTAAGTAATGGTAAACAAAGCATCTAAATATTTCTAAACCATTTCCACCGCATACCGATTCCGATAATCCACGGGCGTCATGTCCGTTATTTTTTTAAAAACATCCCTAAAGGCTTTAGTGTCGTTATATCCAACATCATACATGACTTCACTAACGGTTTTCCGGCCGAATTCCAACTCTTTCTTTGCGGCTTCGATTTTGACACGTTGGATGTATTCCAGAACGGTGTTTGAGGTTGCCTTTTTGAAGCGTCGTTCAAAAGTGCGTCTTCCCACATGGCTATTGTTGCATAAATCCTCGACTCCAATTTTTTCCTGAAAATTGTCTTCAATATATTGTTGTGCTTCCAAAATACCCTTGTCTTCATGTGTTTTCTGACCTGTAAAAATGATGAAAGGCGACTGACTGTGCTTGTCAATATCTATCATAAATCCTTTGGCGACCATAATAGCAACTTCGCGTCCTGCATATTTTTCAATCAAATAGATCAACAGGTTTGTGAAGGAATAGGCGCCACCACTGGTGTAGATGCCGTTACATTCGGTCATGATTTTGCCGTCCATCAAATTAGCTTTGGGGAACATTTTTCTAAATTCATTGGCATATCCCCAATGTGTGGAACAGGGCTTTCCGTCAAGGAGACCAGCGGCCGCTAAATGAAAAGAACCCAAACAAAAGCTTACCAATTCAGCACCTTGCTTATAATGCTTGTTAAGCCAAGGCAAAAGTTCGCTGTTATTCTTTATATTTTGTACCAAATCGCCATGAACGGCAGGAATGATAATCAGGTCTGTGTTTTCTACATCCTTGATATGTTTTTGAGTTTTGATAGAGTATAGACCATTGTTTTGGGTCGCTACGTTTTCTATGCCTACCAATTCAATTTTGAATAAAGGTTCTTTTCCTATTTGCGTATAATAGCCGTTTACCCAATCGAGCATGTGGTGTGCGCCTTCGATGTTCACCATGCTATACTGTCCTTTAGGGATGTAAATTGAAACTTTTTTCATCTTTTTATAATTTTAAAAATCAAATTTAAACAATTTCATTGTCGTATTCAACCCATATGAATGACGTAATTGCACATATTAAAATCGAAAACGGTTGTCTAACTTTGTTATATAACTTTTTAAATTAAACTATCATGAAAACAAAAACGCCTATCGTTTGGTTCGAAATCTATGTTGATAATATGGAAAGAGCTTCAAGATTCTATGAAAACGTTTTGGATGTAAAACTTGAACCCTTGTCAAATCCTGCAACTGATGAACTGACAATGAATAGCTTCCCAGGAGACATGGACACATACGGAGCCAATGGTGCTTTGGTACACATGAAAGGCGTAAAAGCAGGTGGAAACTCGACTATTATTTATTTTGGAAGTGAGGACTGCACAACAGAAGAAAATCGTATTGAAAATTCAGGCGGCAAAATCTTTAGGCCGAAAATGTCGATTGGCAAGTATGGGTTTATTACGTTGTTTTTTGATACAGAAGAGAACATGGTAGGATTGCATTCAATGAAATAATTTAAGGATAAAGAATTAATATTATGGCTAAAGAATTTTGGATTAATTTACCAGTTAAAGACGTAAAGGCTTCGAAGGCTTTTTTTAAAGCCATTGGTTTTGAGAGTAATCCGATGCATGAAAATGCAGAGCACTTGGGAAGTTTTTTTATCGGGGACAAAAAAGTGGTAATGATGCTGTTCCCTGAAGACACCTTCACACATTTTACCGACAATCCGATTGGTGACACGACAAAAGGGACTGAAGTACTATTGAATATTGATGCTGCAAATAGAGATGAAGTGGATGAGATGGCTAGAAAGGTTAAAGCTGCTGGTGGTATTATCTATTCTAAACCTGCGGTGGCAGAAGAATGGATGTATGTGTTCGGATTCAAGGATTTAGATGGGCACCGATGGTGTGTGTTGCATATGGATTTCAGTAAAATGCCTAAACAGAAATAATCATGTCAAAAACTTTAAATTTTTTAATTAAAATAAATGCACCAAAAGAAAAGGTATGGGGGATTTTATGGAGTAAAGATACCTACCCAAAATGGACGACAGTTTTTGCCGAAGGCTCTGATGACTCTTCCGATTGGAAAGAAGGCAGTTCCATTTTGTTTACCGACGGAAAAGGTAGCGGGATGTACAGTAGTATCGAAAGAAAAGTGCAAAACAAGCAGATGACCTTTAAACATTTGGGAGTTCTGAAAGACGGCGTGGAACAGCCGATTGATGAGCCAACCCAATCGTGGTCGGGCTGTATTGAAGATTATCAATTGGAAGAAACCAACGGAGTTACTGAATTGAAAGTTAGGTTAAACTCAATGGTAGAGTATCTGGATTATTTTCAGGACAAATTCCCAAAAGCCTTGCAAAAAGTAAAAGAATTATCTGAACAATCATAACCTATAACTCCTCGGAAATTATGGCAAAGCAAATTTTCATCAATCTTCCTGTAAGTGATTTAAAGAAATCCATGGAATTTTTCAGGAAACTTGGATTTTCTTTCAACATGCAATTTACGGATGATAAAGCAGCCTGTTTGGTGATTGGCGAGAACATTTTTGCGATGTTACTCACCAAACTTATGTTTCAAGGATTTACAAAAAAGCCTATTTCAGATGCCAAAAAAGCAACCGAAGTCTTAATCGCTTTGAATGTTGAAACCAAAAAAGAAGTAGATGAATTGGTAAAAAAAGCAGTCGCAGCAGGAGGAAAGATGTATATGGAAGCACAAGACCATAGTTGGATGTACCAACATAGTTTTGAGGATTTGGATGGACACCAATGGGAAATATTTTATGCAGATATGAGTAAATTACCTAACCAATAAAAATTTAATTTAGTCATTATGAAATCACACAAAGTCATTTTTTGGACGGCGACCATACTTATTTTTCTATTTGAAGGTGTGATGCCGGCATTCACTTCTCAGACCGAAATGGCAAAGGAAGGCATCAGACATTTGGGCTATCCTGACTATTTTGGGGTCGCCTTGACAGTTTTTAAGATTTTAGGCGCTTTGATTCTCGTCGTTCCAAAAGTTCCTCCACGTCTCAAAGAGTGGGCCTATGCAGGATTCACCTTCGATTTCCTATTTGCTTTTATCAGTAACTGGGCTGTGGACGGAGTGAGTGCAATCACATTTTTTCCACTCGTTGTACTTGCCATTTTGATGGTGTCTTATGTCTATTTTCATAAGCTTCAAACCTCTAAACTGAATCTGAACTGACGCTTATAAAAACAATGTACATGATAGAAGTGTTTAAAACCAATATAACCGAGGAGGCTATTGCAGAAAGTATTTTAAAAGAATTGATAGCTTTTATGCCTAACTCAACTATCAATTTCGATTTGGAAGATTGCGACAATATTCTTCGAGTTACCAATTGCAGTTTTCACGCTACAGAAGTCATACTAGTTTTAAATAAAAATGGTTATGAATGCCAAATTCTTGAGTAGAAAATGATTCAGATTATGGATAAAAAACCTCATCAAAAAATAGATGAATACATTTCGGAGTTCCCAAAACCTGTAATTTCCATATTGAACAACATACGAGAATGTATTCATGAAACTGTACCGAATGGCTATTGAAGCCATCAGTTATAATATGCCAGCATTCAAATAAGGTAAAGTATTGGTTTATTTTGCTGCCTACAAAAACCATATTGGATTTTATGCCTTGCCAAGTGGGAATAAGACCTTCCAGAAAGAAATGTCAAAATACAAATCGGTATAAGGCTCGGTAAAATTTACTTTAAATGAAAAAATGCCTTATGGTTTGATTCGTAAAATCGTTAAATTTAGACTGACCGAAGTTGAAGATAATATGAAGACTATACGAAATAAAATATGATAGTCACATGGAATGGAAATAAATTGAATGTGATACCAATTCTTGAAAACCCTGTTGATAAATCCCAAATTTGGTATTGTATAACAAAATCGTTTCTCTTATCTTTGCTTCAATAATAAAAGATACAATATGTTTACATTTGAACAATATTTAGGATTTTTGGCGTTTTTGACCATTTTTACCATCGGATTTTGGTTGATGATTTTTATGTTCACCTTCGTTATTCCTTATTGGATTATAGGTGCTTCCAAGGAACGTTTCAATGAATGGAATGCCGAACGTAAAGCAAAGAGAAAAGCGCTGACTCACGAATAATTCTCCATATTTTATATATAAAAAAGCTGTTTCAAAATTGAAACAGCTTTTTTGTTTACGTTTAAGGTTGGGCAACCAAATTATCCTTGGTAATCTCCACCATTGTCTCCGCCATCGCCATTTTGATCACGCTGTTGTTTTTTCTGCTGGTTGAAACGATATGTAAAGGACAGATTAAAACTGCGCTCTCTCCATTGAAACTCTGAATTACTGTTAAAAGTAGGTGTAAACGATTCCATAGCTCTTTTTCGACTGTTAAATAGGTCACTCACGTTAAAAGCAATCGAGGCTTGATCTTTAAAAATGTCTTTACTAAATGCGACGTCGGTTGAAAATATACCTTTTCGTTTGTTCTGTGCATCTTCGCTCGGACCACCATAAAATATTCTGGTTTGCCAATCGATTTTTCCAGGAAGCGTGTATTTATTGTTCAAACGTGCAAACCAACTTAAGTTTTCTGCACCATAATCAAATCCGTTATAAAATCCATTAGTGATGGATTTGAATAAATTGAAATTTCCATTGATGTTCCAAACTTTTGTTGGTTTATAGGTTAATGTAAATTCAAAACCATATCGGTCATTGGTCGCAAGATTAATTGGCGTACGACGAATTATTGGTATTTGTGTGCCATTGATGATTGCAAAATCACCAGTATCTTCGCTTATAAATGTGAAAACATCCGTAGCTCGCTCAAAATATATGGAAGAATTTAAGGTAACTTTTTCAAATTTGTTCAAATAACCTAAATCAACTTTGTTGGAATAACTTGGGTTGATATTTGGGTTTCCCTGAAAAAGATTGGTGGCACTACTTCTTGAGGGGAAAGGATTAATGAATCGTGAACGCGGTCTGCTGATACGTCTGTTATAGCCCAATTGCAAACTTTGGTTTTCATCGATTTCATAGCCTAGATTAACCGTCGGAAACAAACCAACATAATTCTTTCTCTGAAAATCAGAGCTAGTGATTTGGTCAATTTTAATTCTGGTGGATTCCATTCGAAGTCCCAATAAATAAGAGAATTTGCTTTTGATCTTGCTTCCAAATTGAGAATATACTGCATTGATCTGTTCTTTGTAAATCAAATTGTTGCTCACATCTGTGTCAAGCTCAAAGTCACCAGCATTGTTGTTGAATTCCAACGTATAATCAGTATCCAATTGGTTGAAATTACCACGATATCCGAATTCAAATTGACTGTCGTCACCAATCGGAAGCACATAATCTGACTGCAGCAATATTTCGTCCTGTTTTTGAAGGGTTGCCACACGTTCGGCAGCAGCAGCATCTTGCGAAATTGTAGACCGCTGATCTTCATTATTTTTTTCATATTGAAAATCGAAAGTCAGCTTATGTTGACTGTTGTCCCCGAATTGTTTGTCGAAATTCAAAGCGTATTGAATTGTTTTCTCGTCTTGCTTTTCAGGATCAAAACGATTGGACAAACTCAACAAATCGCCATTCGGATCAAATTCCCGGATGGTATTTGTGGTGTTGTTTTGTTCATCACCTTTTCTATAAACCAAAGATGTGGTCAATGATGCAGAATCTGTAATGTACCACTCGACTCCGACATTGGTCGTCAAACTTTTATTCTGTCTGTCAAACTGACGATTTTCGTTTAAAAAAGTATCAGGATTATCTGAAACGAAGTTGCCATTGTCATCATACACTTTATTGAAATATTGCGTCTCTGTCAAAGAATTTCCTGGAGATTCGCGATAGCTATACCCTGTGGTATTGAAAAAATTGAAGTCGCCAGTTCTGTAATTGACATTCCCTGAAATCCCAGCGGTTGTTGGATAGCCTGCATTTACTGTAATGGCGCCATTAAAACCTTGCAATTTGCTTCTGCGAAGAATGATATTCAAAATTCCTCCTGTACCTTCGGCGTCATAACGAGCAGAAGGAGACGTGATAACTTCCACACGTTCAATGGATTCTGCTGGCAATTGGCGCAAGGCATCAGTAGAATTCAAACCGACTAATCCAGACGGCTTTCCGTTAATCAGAATGGTCACATTATCATTGCCTCTTAACGACACATTGCCGTCAACATCCACAGAAACGGATGGTATATTATCAAGTACATCGCTTACGGTTCCACCCCTAACTGTCAAATCCTTACCAACATTATAAACTTTTTTATCAAGTTTGATGTCGACTGTAGTACGTTCCGCAATAATAGAAACCTCTCCAAGCGCTTGTGCATCGATACCAACTCCCAAAGTGCCCAAATCTGTGTTTTGGTCCAAAGTTCTGCTTGGGATTGTTTTCTTTTTATACGATATATATTCCACGGTAATATCATAGGTCCCGGCAGGTACAGGGATTGAAAAATTCCCTTCGGTGTCTGTGATGCCACCTGTGATGATTTTATTTTCCTTCTTGCTGAAAAAAGCTATGGTCGCATATTCCAAAGGTTGGTTGACATCCTTATCAATGACCTTACCTGTAATGGTAAAATCTTTTTGGGCTTGTATGGATGTAAAACTGAAAAGGAGGGTGGCGATGATAAATTTGGTGATATAGTTCATGCGTAATTAATCTTTTTTCTTTTTATTTTTTTTCTTCTCTTTTCTCTTCTGATCTTTGTAGGTAGTACCTGTATCACTGATGAAACTTTGGATTTCAGCCATCGTATCTTCAGAAATCATTTCTTTGATGTCCGAAAAATAGGAAAGTTTAATTGTGTTCAATTGCTCGTCCCGCTCAAAATATTTCAAACTGGTGTCGAGGTAAATTTTTTTGCGCTCTTCATAATAGGCGTGAAGTTTTTGATTGATGATTTCCTTTTGAAAATCGTCAACTTTTAAATCGGTAGTAAACAAATGGATGCGTTCATCAAGTTCCTCCTTGACTTTCTTTTCATATTCTGCGCGCTGTTTTTCTGCATCATTATTACTTTGAGCTGTTGCAGACATTGAGAATATCAACAAAGAAAATAGGGTAATCTTACAAATTCTAAAAAACATGGACATGGATTTTTTATAAGATGACAAAAATAGGACTTGGTTTAACCGACAAGGGTTAAAGTTCTGTTAAAGAATAAAGTGCTAAAACACTATAGGATGTCCAAAATTTTAGTAGGAGGTTTGCCGATGACTGCCTTGTCGCCATTGATCACAATGGGCCGTTCTATCAACTGTGGGTAATTTGCCATAACGTCGATGAGTTCTTCGTCGGTGAATTCCAAATCCTTGAAATTCTCCGTCCAAAGCAGTTCTTGTTGGCGCACCAATTCTATGGGTTTTATGTTGAGAAGTTTGATTATTTTTTTGAGCTTTTCAGATTTTAGTGGCTCATCGAGATATTTTATGATTTCGATATCTCTTTTGGAGGTTTCAAGAATTTCGAGGGTTTCTCTTGATTTACTGCAATTGGGGTTATGATAAATTACAATCATTTTTGCTATTAATTTGGGGACTGCCAAATCTATTGCTATTTCTTGAAATAACAACAAATTACTGAGTTTGCAAATGAGATTGTCTTGTTTACTTGTAGTTTAACGGATTTTTATATTGAAATCTCTCAACTGTTCCTTAAGAATGGAAGGATTTTTAAAATGAATGGTGTATATTCCCATGGATTTTGCAGCTTCCACATTTCTTAAATTATCATCAATGAACAATGAAGTCTCTGCTTTTATCTTGAAACGGCTCAAGGTCAATTCGTAAATATCCTTGAAAGGCTTCCTGGTTTTTTCTTCGCCTGAAACAATGATGCCATCAAACCAATGTAAAAAATCAAACTTTTTTAAAGCTATTGGAAACGTTTCATGGCTCCAATTGGTCAATGCAACAATTTTGAATTGTTTTGTATCCATAAGTTGTTTCAATATTTGAACTGTTTCAGAAATGGAGTCTCCAAGCATTTCTTCCCATCTGCCATAAAACATGTGGATCAATTCTTTATGTTCTGGAAATAATGTCACTCGTTCTTCGGTCGCCTTTGAAAGTGGATAACCTGCATCCTGGTTTTCGTTCCAGTCGTTGGTGCAGATATGGTCAAAAAACCATGTCATCTTTTCCCGATCGCCATTAAATACGTCTAGATAGACATATTCGGGGTTCCAATCGATGAGCACACCACCGAGGTCAAAAATTATGGTATCTATTTTGTTCAAGTTTATGCTGAATTAATGGTTGTTATTATTTCTTATGTCTTAATTGTGAAAAATGTTTTGTTTATATACTTTACCTTCTTTCATAGGTCTTCACTCCTCGACCTTAAACTTCTTCAATTCTTCAAGAGGTTCCAATATAGAATATTCTTTCCAAATTGAAGAATCGTATTGCTTTAATTGTATAAAATCAATTTTTTTTGCTTCAACGAGAGCTTTGAAAGTGTCATCGCTCGAGACTTGATTGTCAAGTGTCATCTGTTCGTGCTTTTCTATTATACTACCTTCAATAGTAATATCAAAGGCAACTTTATTATTGGAGTCGTCACTGTTTTCGATAAACTTAAACGGTCTGTGTAGATACACATAACGTCCCGATTCAGAATTGATGTAGTAAGGATAATAGCAAGTGTCATCACTGTTTTTCTTGTAAATTACTGTTCCTTTGTTGACATTTTCGACGTATTTGATGCCCAATATTAATTTCAAGTTCAATTTTTCCCCAATTTTTCCTTGTGCAAAGCTGTAATCCAATTTCTGAATGGCATAATCTATACCATTGATATAAAGAGTTCCCATGAATTTTGTTCTGTTCTTTCGTGGTTTAAAAGTAATGACATATACCAATTGGTCATCAATCGCGGTAATATTTGAAAGTTCATAATCATAACCATCAATATCCTTTACAAAATCCAATTTCGATTGACTTTCGAAAAGATGTTCACTGATACTATTGATGTTCGTCGATTTTAATTCATCAAAGCTATTGTCATCTATTTCTTTTTCTTCTTTTTTGCTCTTTTTAAGCGACATCGAATCCTCAACCTTAAACCATCCTGTTTTTACTTTGTAGGTTTTGCTAGAGTCCAAATGTTGAAGAATTATATTTGTCACCCGTGATTGAATGGTTTCAAGCGAAAGACTGTTTTTGCGGTCTTTCAATTTGGTCGCTTGCTTCACCTCCATTTTTCCCTTGAAATCAGGCTTTAGATAAAGTTCTGTAAGGGCGTCGGTAAAGGTTTGTGTCGGCGGATTGTTGACAATTTGATTAGCAAGCTCCTTAAATTGATTGTTGGAAGCATCTAATTTTTTCTTGCTGAAATTGGATGATTTTTCAATATCAACCTCAAGGTCATTAGCTTTAAAGAACACGGTTTCCCTAGAGAACAGCGTGTATTTCAGGTTTGAAAAGTTGTAGTTCTTATTCAGATTCCGATTTACTCGCGCCATGATACTGTCAACACTTGGTACTTTATTGGTAAGATATACCGTTTTGAGTTGGTTCACGGCTTCATTTAGTTTTATGATGTAATTCTTGGCTTCCAAATCCTTAATTGTAAGATTCTGGGTTTGATAACCCATAAACGAAATAATTAAAGGTTTTTCTATATTCAACTGATCCAACGAAAAAGAGAAATAGCCTTCCATATTAGAAACGACCCCATGGTCATCATCAAATTGAACTGTGGCAAAGGCAATAGTTTCATTGGTTTTGGCATCAATGATTTGTCCTTTGATTTGTTGTGGAAAAGCAGCATTGCTGAACATTAAAAGCATAACGGACAGGGCAAAAAGTTTGAGATTCATGTTTAGTGATTTTTAAATACAGACGAGTATCTTGCTCTTTTGTAACACCGAATTTTAATATTTTTCTTGAAGAATTTTTGTATGATGCTCAATATGATGTGCAGTCCACATGATGATTTCACGAACGGGCATTTTTCCCATCAAAGGATGTGGCAGAATAAGGGTGTCCAGATTCCTATCAGACATTTTTTTGGTTTTGTATTGAAGTTTTTTGTTCTCAACTTGAAGTCTGGTCAAAATGTATCCTTTTTCTTTTAATTTCGGTACTTTCATGTTCTGTGAAGTTTTAAAGGTTTTGCCTTGCCATTCTATCAACCGTTCTTGATAGCGATTGACAACGGTTTCGTAATCTCTGGATTCTCGATTTGCTATTCCGAATTTGTATCGTAACAAAAATTTCGGCATACTCAACGCGTCGTTTAAAGGCTTGATACTCTGCAATAAATGGAGCGCCAGTTGGCCTGATGTCCATTTACCTGTGGGACCTTGTGTCCATTGTACAGGGTCTTGTAGAGCAAGCCAATTGAGAAGTGCTTGGCTCTTTTCTTCCAGTAAGTCGGCGATAGATGCTTTGTCCATAAGATGGATGAATTTCCTTGGAAAAGATAAGGAGAATTTGATTAACGAATGAAGATTGGTGATACACGATTTTTCAATCTTGAACCTTGAACCTTGAATTCAATTTTTTTCCTTCTCAACCGTTACTTTTTTGTCCTTCTTATAAATAGGAATAAGATAGGAAACATTATACCCAAAGCCAACCCCAAAGCGACCGCTGTCATACACCTTATTGAATCCTGGAATGTACAGATTTCCAAAATTTTCAGGTTGGTCTTCCGTGATTCTACCCTTGAGCTGGGCATTGATACCAACGTAAAGGTTGTTGAATATTTCCACTTTCATTCCAATGATCATTTCGGCCCAAATGGCTGACAGACCGTTGAATTCTTTAGAATCTGTAACCGTATATGGTTCATTATAGTATTGATCAGTGTTATAAACTGTGTAGCTGTTCAATGTTTGATTGAATGAACTAACCCCGACTCGAAAACCTCCATAGATCATGTTCTCCATATCCAGCCAGTTTTGGTAGAAATTGTAATCAACTCCGGCTTTAAAATAACTTCCCTTTGCGGTCACGTTCAAATAATCGGTTATGTCGGTGTGCTCTTCAGTGCCCAATTCACCTGCCAAATAGATGTCTTTTGTCAGTCGATAGTCGCCCATGATCTCCAGTCCTGTATAATTGTCATCGAGAAAAGAACGCACAGGTTTACTGATATCGATACCCAAACGTAGGCCATATTTTTGTTTATAGATAATGGTGTCTTGTTCTGTTTGGTTTTCTAGCTGCGAAAATGATGTCGTTGGCACTAACATCAAAAGTAGGAGACTAATGACGAAGAATAATTTGTGCTTGTGTTTCATTTTCGATGGTTGAATTGACTATTTCGCTTGAGAAAATCCAGTTATTGCTATCTGGATTTATGGTAATCGACACATTTGTAAAAATACTTTTGTAGCCACATGCGCGAGATACATAAACAAATTCTGGGATGTAGTTAACGCTTATGATGTCAATATTGGAATTGGTAGCAGGATTCTCATCCAGAAAAAAATCCCTATCTTTTTCTAAAATAAATTTTGAGGAGGTAGATGCATTTTCAGTTTGGAATCTTAATGGCAATACGATGGAATCCGTATTGGCGGTGGCAAAAAAGTCCTGTTCAATTTCATTGCCATCAGCATCAAAACCTCTGATAGATAATTGCCTTACCTGTTTTCGGTTTTCAGGATTATTTATATCGTAAAAGCGAATGATTAAATGTGGTGTGGTGTCGGTGGTATCGGCACAGATATCATCGCGTTCGCAGCTCCAAGTTGCTATAACTAACAGTAGGAATAGCATGATTTTATAGATTGTTTTTTGTTTCAAGTTTCTTTCGTTTCAGGTATAAAGTTCAAAGTTCAAAGTTCAGAATTCATCAATCATCAATCAACAATCTATTTCCTTCTTTCCAAAAGTACAACATTTTCCACATGGTGCGTTTGGGGAAACATGTCCACTGGTTGCACTTTGGTCACTTTATAAATAGTGTCCATCAGTTGCAAATCCCTAGCTTGCGTGGCACTATTGCAACTTACATAGACCACTTTTTCTGGTAATATATTTAAGATTTGTTCCACCACATCTTTGTGCATTCCGTCTCGCGGTGGATCGGTAATGATCACGTCTGGATATCCATGTTGATTAATGAAATCCGCATTGAATACATTTTTCATATCGCCAACATAGAATTCAACGTTTTCGATGCCATTTAATTGTGCGTTTTCCTTTGCGGCAGCAATAGCATCCGGAACGGATTCAATGCCAATCACTTTTTTAGCATTTTTGGCCACGAATTGGGCAATGGTGCCAGTACCTGTATATAAATCGTACACCACCTCGTCGCCCTTTAAATCTGCAAACTCACGGGTTATTTTATAAAGTTCGTAGGCTTGTTGCGGATTGGTTTGATAAAAGGATTTGGCATTGATCTTAAATTTTAAGCCTTCCATTTCCTCAAAGATATGGTCTTGTCCTTTGTAGCAAATCACTTCTTGGTCATATATAGTGTCATTTGCCTTGCCATTTATGACATATTGAAGCGAGGTTATCTGAGGAAATGTAGCAACAAGAAAGTTGAGCAGAAGTTCACGATTGGATTTATCTTCCTTAAAAAACTGAATCATTACCATCAAATCGCCTGTTGAGGAAGTTCGGATCATCATGGTTCTTAAAAATCCGGTTTGATTTCTGGTATTTAAAAATTCCAAGTGGTTGTCAACAGCAAAACTCTTGACAGCATTTCTGATATCATTGGAAGGGTCTTCCTGCAACCAGCATTTTTTAATGTCCAGAATTTTGTCCCACATCCCGGGAATGTGAAAGCCCAAGGCATTTTTATCCTCCAATTCCCTGTCCGATTTGATTTCTTCCAACGTGAGCCATCTGCTGTCACTAAATGAAAATTCCATTTTATTTCTATAGAAATAATCATTTAGAGAACCCATAATCGGTGTGATTTCTGGCAATTCCAAATGGCCAATTCGTTTTAAATTATTTTCTACTTCTTTTTGTTTGTAAAAAAGTTGATGTTCGTACCCCATGTCCTGCCATTTACAGCCACCACAAACGCCAAAATGTTGGCATACTGGTTTCGTTCTTTTATCTGAAAAGGTATGAAATGCAATCGCTTTCCCTTCAAAATAAGCTTTCCGTTTTTTGAAAGTCTGAACATCCACAACATCACCTGGCACGGCATTGTCCAAAAAAATAACACGTCCATCAGGTGCTTTTGCGATGGTTTTTCCTTTGGCACCAGCATCCAATACTTCAATGTTTTCAAAAACTTGCTTGACCGTTTTTCTTCCCATGTCGCAAAAATAGTGAAACGAATTACGAATTACACATTTCGACATGCTCAATGTAAAAATTGCGAATTACGATTTTTTGAGCTTCTTGTTTGAAAAAAGAGTTTCAATGAGAATTCAAAAAAAATTTCAGTATAATTGAACCTTTTCCTATGTTTTGCGTCTTTAAGATATGAAGGTCATCAATTTACATAGGCGAATCATCCATCAATCAATGGAAAGTGTTTCTGGACTATTGCAAACTTTAGCAACTAAAGAAGATAAAATCTGGCCTTTTGAGCATTGGCCTGCTATTCGATTTCGTGACGGATTGACTGTTGGGTCACAAGGAGGTCATGGTCTAATTGGATATACAATCATTGAATATGAGCTTCGGAAGTCCATCAAATTTAAGTTTACAAAACCAAAAGGATTTAATGGAGCACATCAATTGGTGATAATTCCTTCAGATTCTAAAAGTGTTGAAATAGTTCATAGAATTGAAATGCAAACTTCAGGATTTGCGACTACTTTTTGGTTACTTGCTGTGAGATGGTTGCACGATGCCTTGATTGAAGAAGCATTTGATAAATTGGAATCGAATTTTTCAAACGAAAATAACAGAATAACGTATTCGCTTTGGGTACGCTTTTTAAGATACCATTTAAGGCCTAATAAAAATCGAACAAGTTGAAAAATGAGACTTCAATAGACTCGGATTTAGTAGTGCAATTCCAATCTGGAGTTATGTCAGCACTTCCAAAGTTGGTAATGCGTTGGCACAAAGAGTTTTGCAATAAGGCTTATTGGTTAACAAAAGACGTTGATGTTTCCAAGGATATAGCACAAGACTGTTGGAAAATAATTATTGAAAAAATCTATGATTTAAAAGATCCAAATCGTTTTGGGAGTTGGGCCCTTCGGATTGTGTACTCAAAATCTTTGGATTGGTTACGAGCTAACAAAAAGGAGCGAGATTCTTTGCAATTATTTAGCAATGACCAATCTGAACTAGAAATGGAAAAGGTTGACGATGCGCCAATTAAAAAGGCACTTTTAAAGGCAGTTTTGGAACTTCCCGAACCACAGCGAGTGGTCATCAATTTATTTTATGTAAAAGAGTACACATTAAAACAAATAGCAGATATGATGGAGATATCCATTGGAACAGCAAAATCCAGGTTGTTTCATGCAAGGGAAACTTTAAAAAAACAATTAAAAAATAGAACTTATGAAAACTAATTTGGAAGACATTGACAGACTGATCAAAGAAACATTGACCCAAGAAGAGGCCAAGTTTTATGATGAACTTGACGAACAAAATGTTTTGGGAATGATAGGAGGCTTGTTTAAAGGTAAAAACAATTGGCTTGTGGCAGTCATGAATATGATGACACTTATTTTCTTTGCATTTTTCGTCTATTGCATTGTGCAATTTTTTGGAACAGAAGACATCAAAGAACTACTAAAGTGGGGAATTGGAGCAGTCATGTTCCTGATTGGCGTAAGTATGCTTAAGGTATTTGCTTGGATGCAAATGGATAAAAATGCGCTGTTAAGGGAATTGAAGCGATTGGAGTTACAAGTTTCTTCCCTGTCCGCAAAAATGTGATAATTATTTTAAGGAGAAACGATAATTCACTAAATTGCAGTCCCTAAGGATGATTTCTCTCCCACGCTGCTTTTTCGTCCCGATAGCTATCGGGACTTCGAAAGAATAAAGGTACAGTAGGAATGGTTATTTTACTCGCTAAGCGAGATTTAATTATTAATGTTTGCATCTTCATCTGGTGTCAAACGGTGTCGATTAATATGGCATTAAACTTAAAATTATTTTAAAATGGCTGTTTTAGAACAATTGGCGTCGCAAAAAGCGATAGACCTAGAAAATCAGTATGGTGCACATAATTACCATCCACTTCCTGTCGTATTGAGCAGAGGGCAAGGTGTGCATGTGTGGGACGTGGAAGGCAAACAATATTATGATTTTTTGTCAGCTTATTCCGCAGTGAACCAAGGGCATTGCCATCCAAAAATCGTAAATGCCTTAATCGAGCAATCCAAAACTTTGGCCTTGACCTCAAGAGCATTTCACAATGACATGCTCGGGAAATATGAAAAATTTGCCTGTGAGTATTTTGGCTTTGACAAATTATTGCCGATGAATACAGGCGCCGAAGCTGTGGAAACTGCTTTGAAAATCTGTAGAAAATGGGCCTATGAAGTCAAAGGCATAGAAAACAAGGAGGCGGAAATCATCGTGTGCAAGAATAATTTTCACGGACGTACCACAACCATCATTTCTTTTTCAAATGACCCTTTGGCACGCAGACATTTTGGCCCTTTTACCGAAGGCTTCATTAAAATAGATTATGATAATTTATCTGAATTGGAATTGGCGTTAAAAAACAATCCCAATGTAGCCGGATTTTTGGTGGAACCCATCCAAGGGGAAGCTGGTGTATATGTACCGAGTGAAGGGTATCTATCCAAAGCCAAAGCACTTTGCGAAACATACAATGTATTGTTCATTGCCGACGAAGTGCAAACAGGAATCGCACGAACAGGAAAACTTTTGGCTGTGGATCATGAAAATGTCAAACCAGATTTGTTGATTTTGGGCAAAGCCTTGAGTGGTGGCACTTATCCCGTAAGTGCCGTCTTGGCAAATGACACTATCATGAAGGTCATAAAACCAGGAACCCATGGCAGTACTTTTGGAGGTAATCCTGTGGCTGCTGCGGTCGCCATGGCGGCATTGAAAGTTGTCAAAGATGAGGGTTTAGCGGAAAATGCCGAACGTTTGGGTCAATTATTCCGAAGTGAATTGAACAAATATATTGAAACCAGTACGATTGCAAAACTGGTAAGGGGAAAAGGTTTGTTGAATGCCATAGTTATCAATGATAGTGAAGATAGCGATACCGCTTGGAACATCTGTTTGGCCTTGCGTGACAATGGTCTGTTGGCCAAACCTACCCATGGCAATATCATTCGTTTTGCGCCACCTTTGGTCATGACCAAAGACCAATTGTTGGATTGCGTCGGTATTATCATTAAAACGCTGAAGCAATTCGAAAAATAATAAAGAAAACATAAAATAGAAAAGGCTGTCAAATTCAATTGACGGCCTTTTTTAAGTTAATGGAAAAAGTAATTATGCTCCTTGTCCCATTTTGCGCATCATTTCTTCCTGCATCTGCTGAATGCCTTCGTAGCCGATGGATGAGAATAGCCAGATCGCATAGATTAAATAAATGGCGTTCAGGACAATTCCTATGATTGCCAAAATCCTACCGGTTTTTACATTTTGAAATCCTGTATACAATTCTGGATTTGCTGCGTAAACCGCAGTCGCTTTGTTGGCCATCACCAAGGCGATGATTCCTAACGGCAAACCGATGATACCATAGCAGCAGCAAGTCACTATTGATAAAATTCCGAAAACTAAAATTAATGTTGCGTTGGGCAATTGTTGTTTTTCCATGTGTTGGTTGTTTAAACGTTCATTTTTATAAAATAACTGATGACTACAATTGCAACATTCAAGATAATCAATCCCATTTTAAGGGAATGGTCAAATTTGAATTTCACAAACGTGTTAAAGATAAGAAAAAGAGCCAATAAAAAAAGCGAATAAATAGCGGGATACATAATAAATGCGGCTTTAAAATGACCTTGAAAAACTAAGAGCACAGATCTTTGGAGGCCACAACCCATACATTCTATTCCAAAAAGTTTTTTGTTAAGGCAAGGCAACATGTAATCTTCAGGGGAAGACATAAGGCTATTGTTTATACTCACAAATGTATAAAAACTTGTTTGGTAAGTGTTAGAACGCTCTTAATTTTTAATAACAACTTTTTTAGAAATTCTTTGGTTATCACTCAAGGTTAGGGTCGCTACATACATCACTTCATTCATGGTATATGTCGTAAAAGATATTCCACTTGGTTGTTCATGTTGCCGACTTTAAAAACCATTTCCCCGCAGATTTTAAACATAAATAAAAATTACCAATTGAATAAAATTGTAATTCAATTTTATGGTTATTGTTATTAAAACTGTAATTTCGAAGACTTATAAAACGAGCATTAAGATAATGAATGTATCAAGAACAATCAGTTTTTTGTTTATTGTAATTGGCGGAATAATAGCCATTTATGCACAATCTGGAACTAATCAGAATCAATATGTTTTGGTGGTTGGTATCTTTGTGTTGATGATGGGTGTCTATCGGATTTCAAGGAACATACCAAGTAAGCAGGACGATGAAACCTCAAAAGACAATGATCAAGGATTTTAAAATTGGCGATAAGGTTTTGGTGATGGATGAAGCCATTTCGGGAGTTGTCACCGAAATAATTGGTAAAACTATTTCCATAGAAACAGAAGATGGTTTCATTTTGGAATTTTCTCCGGATGAATTATTGAAAACAAACCCCACAATCTCCTTGAATTCTGAATTGTTCTCTTTACAATCCGCAAAATCCGTCATTTCCGAGAAAGAACAACAATCTCGAAAAAACATTCCAAAAGTAAAGCCCAAGGAGCGCAATCAACCCACGATGGAAGTCGATTTGCACATCCATCATTTGACCACCAATAGCAAACGTATGAGCAATCATGAAATGCTCAACCTACAACTCGATACTGCCCAGCGACAATTGGAGTTTGCGATTCGCAATCGAATCCAAAAAGTGGTATTTATACATGGCGTCGGAGAAGGAACACTCAAAATTGAATTGGAATATCTTTTTAAACGATTTGATAACATCAAATTCTACGATGCTGACTACCAAAAATATGGATTGGGAGCCACGGAAGTCTACGTATTCCAAAATAGTAAAATGTCTTAATTAAAGATTATTTTTGGACTACGGGTTGCTGTGGTAATCGAAGCATCATCCAAAATCCCAAAATCCAAAACATCCTGTGATAGTTGAGGAATTGACAAGTTGTTTATTACAATTTTCACTATGAATTTTTGTTGGATTGTATGTGCTCTATATTCAGTTTCTGGAGTCGATATTGCAACATCCGGGTTTAAATAATCTGGACCAATTTCTGGATTTGTAACGTCATTTGCTGGATTGTGATCGTCGGGCGGGAAGGAGAAATTTTGCTCGTCGCGTGTGGGAATTCCATCGCCGTCATCATCGTTGTCTAGATAATTCGGCACGCCGTTTCCATCAGTATCCAAGGCATTTTCTAAATTATTATTTATGTCAAAATTCACATTTTCATTGATGGTCTTTACATTGTCACCATCATCATCATCATCCAGATAATTTGGAATCTTGTCACCATCGGTGTCATCATCATCAAAATTTCCATTTCCATTAATATCCTCAAACTCTGTAGGAATGCCGTCGTTGTCATCTTCTATGAGCGTAGTTGTAATCAATACAATTCCTGTTCCTGGGGAATCACTGATGATGTTCAATTCTGATGATGGGATGTCGCTGCAGAAAGGATTGGTAGGCAACGAACTATAAGTGCGATAATTCAATTTATTGGTGGTGCCGTCCAATGACATGGTTATTGAAGGCGTTACCAATTCAACAAAAACCGAATCAGTATCCATATATTTGGTTTCTATAACAGCATCAATGGTCAAGTTATTAATGAATATGGACAGGGACTCTGCCGGATTGGTCTTGGTTTTGTAGAACACCAAATTACCGCATGTTTTGAACATATTGTCAAAGTCGAGTTCCACGGTAATCACGTCGCCATCATTGCAATTGACAAACAATAATCCAATAAAAAACAGAATTATAAATTTTCTCATTTCAATCCATTTGAAAGCAAAAATAAAGCTTTTGAGAATTTATAACGTAGGAAGTTGTGATTTATTTGTGCTATTTTTGAGCTTTCAAAATCGGTAATGGACAAACTTGTATATTTTGATAATGCGGCGACCACGCCCATGTGTGATGAGGTTATTCAACGGATGGCTGAAGTGATGAAATCTACTTTTGGTAATGCTTCATCTTCACATAGTTATGGACGTACATCAAAATCATTGATTGAAATATCCCGTAAAACGATTGCAAGTTTTTTAAATTGTTCTGCTTCGGAAATTGTCTTTACCTCGGGAGGAACGGAGGCAGATAATTTGGTGTTGAGAAGTGCCGTTCGCGATTTGGGAGTTGAGGAAATCATTACAACCAGAATTGAACATCATGCCATATTGCATACTGCTGAGGCATTGCAAAAAGAATATGAAATCAAGGTTTCGTTTGTTGACTTGGGCTCAGCTGGAGAAGTGGATTTGGATCATTTGGAAAACTTGCTGCAATCGGAACATAAAAAAATGGTCAGCTTAATGCATATCAACAATGAGATTGGCAACAAGCTCGATTTAGATGGCGTTGCCCATATATGCAAAACAAATAACGCCTTATTCCATAGTGATACAGTTCAATCCATTGGGCATTACGACATTGATTTGCAAGTGACCCCAATTGATTTTTTAGTTGCGAGTGCCCACAAATTCCATGGTCCAAAAGGTGTTGGTTTCGTATTCATCAGAAAAAATTCCGGATTGAAGGCATCGATTTTGGGAGGAGAGCAGGAGCGTGGCTATAGAGCCGGAACCGAGGCCATCCATAATATTGTGGGAATGGAGGAAGCCTTGAAAATGGCTTATGGCAATTTGAAAGATGAAAGTTCCTAT
>JBDSFP010000385.1:0-8434 GCA_039919415.1 Aquaticitalea sp.
ACATTGGCGATTCGGATGTTAAAACATCGAGAAGAAGCGGAAGAAGTTTCTCAGGATACTTTTATCAAGGTTTATAACTCCTTGGGAAATTTTAAAGGCGATTCAAAATTTTCGACTTGGATTTACAAGGTTACTTATTATACATGCTTGGATCGAATCAAAAAGAACAAGCGCCAAATGAGTGAAGTAGCTATTGATGAATTTACCGAACATCAAGTAAAAACCATTGACAATGCTTTGGATAACCTCGAGAAATATGAACAACAACAGACCATTCAGGAATGTTTGCAATTGTTGCCAAGTGAGGACAGTTTTTTGTTGACCTTATATTATTTTGAAGACCTGTCCTTGGAAGAGATGTCAAAGATCGTCGGAATTGAAGCCAATACCATCAAAGTAAAATTATTTCGTGCCAGAAAAAAAATGGCAAGCATTTTAAAACAACGTTTGGAACCCGAAATTTTCAGTAGTTATGAAAGAGAGCGAAGATAGACCTATTGAAGAGTTGATTGACAAAATGATGAAACATTCATCTTTGGAAACGCCTAGTTTTGATTTTACTTCTGTAGTCATGGGAAAAGTTGAAGCAATTAAAACAAGTGCTTCTACCACTTACGTACCATTAATCTCAAAACGGGCTTGGTTTGCTATTTTAAGCGTTTTTTTTGTGTTCGTTGTCTATGAGATCTATCTTGGAAAACCAGAAGCATTAGGATGGTTTAATGCCATGAATTTTGATTTTTTGAGTGCCAATAAGGTTTCGGAAATTTTTAATGGAATACATCTTTCAAAAACGACCAGTAATTCTATTATGATATTTGCCTTGATGTTGCTGATTCAAATCCCATTGCTGAAATATTACTTTGACAAACGTATCTTGAGCTAAGTTTTCAGTCGCACTTTCAGTTTTCAGTCTCAGTCGCAGTTTTCAGTTATAATGTTCTATTGTTTCAAATTTTGCCATGGGTCAAAAGTCATCCGTTCAAAACTTCGAGCTTCCTACTTCAAGCTTCCAACTTTCTCAATACCAACGCTTTTTGTTCTTCTTCGACCCTTCCCCTTTACGACCTTTTTTGTATTTACTGCCCTGTTTTTTATGGACAATCGGTTTTTCTTTCGGATCTAAAGGATATGGATGTTCTTCCTCAACGGGAATCTGAACATTAATGAGCTGCTGAATTGATTTCACATAATCTTTTTCATCCGCAGAACAAAATGAATAAGAAGTTCCCATTAGTCCGGCGCGACCTGTCCGACCAATACGATGAACATAGGTTTCCGGGACATTTGGCATATCAAAATTGACGACTGCATCGAGTTCCTCGATATCGATCCCACGAGCTGCAACATCGGTCGCTATCAAGATATTGGCTTCTTTGTGTTTGAATTTATTTAATGCAGATTGCCGGTCATTCTGGGTTTTGTCGCCATGGATTGTTTCAACTCGATACCCGTTTTTTATAAGTGTTTGTTCGAGTTTGTCAACACCAAATTTGGTTCTCCTAAAAATAAGAATACTCCCTTTTATGGTGTTTCGCAATAAGTGAAGACACAATTCAATTTTATTTCGTTTTGGAACGTAATATAACACCTGACTTACGTTTTTCGCAGCCGATGAAGTGGGAGTGACCTCAATACGTTCAGGCGATTTTAGAATGGTGTTCGCCAATTGCTCCACTTTGAAAGGCATCGTTGCAGAAAACAGCAGTATCTGCTTGTCTTCAGGACACAGACGTTCAATTTTTTTGACATCGTCAATAAAACCCATATCCAGCATCAAATCGGCTTCGTCCAAGACCAGAATTTCAATATAATCAAGATTTAATTGATCTTGTTTGTGCAGATCAAGAAGTCTTCCAGGAGTTGCCACCACTATATCCACCCCTTTTTTAAGGAGTTCGATTTGCGGCTCGATGCCGGCACCTCCAAAAACCACCATGGAGCGCAGATTGGTATGCGTAGCATAGGTTTTAAAATTTGAATTGATTTGTATGGCCAATTCGCGAGTTGGACTTACGATTAACGCTCTTATTTTTTTTCCTTTTTTGGGCGCGTCCTGTTTGTCAAAAAGCAATTGTAAAATGGGCAACGCAAAAGCCGCTGTTTTTCCAGTGCCAGTTTGGGCAGAGGCGATGACATCTTTTTTTTCTAAAACCAAAGGAATCGTTTGTTCCTGAATCAAGGTTGGTTCTGTGTAACCGGATTCTTCAATGGCTTTTAATATGGGTTTGTTGAGGTGTAAGTCTTTGAATGACATTGATTAGTGTTTGTGGCTGCAAAGATAACCTAAAAGTAGAAGGTTTCTTTATTGCAGTTGTTAACTGAAAATTAAATCGCAAAATATAAAAATCAGATTGAGTTAAAAAACCGATTGATACTTTGTGCTTGCCTTTTTTAAATTGTCTGAAAGCGTTTGTAACCAAATTAATTGATTGGAAATCAAGTGCGCTTCTTGCAATCGAGTCAAAGTTTTTTTATCAATGGTTGTTTGGCCAGCTTTGATATTTTGATCCCTTATAGAAGATAAATTACTATAACTTTCCAGAAGTTTTTCTTGTGTTTTTCGAATGCACTCACGATCTTCTAAAATATCAAATGGCTTTTTCATGATTAGCGAAGTTGAAATTTCTAAAGTATTCTCGATTTTTCGAATTAAGGCGTCAAATTCATCCGAAGCTGGCGTTGTTTTATGGAGTATGATAAAACTTCCAATGGAGGCAATTGCAGATAGTATCGTTTGATTTAATGTTACCATATCGTAAATGATTTCATAACCTATTTGTTTTGATTTTGGATCTTGGGTCATCCTTTGAAATGCGGCATTCAAATTGCTAATAGCCAAAAATGCTTCTTTTCGGGAGACTTTATAACATAATTCATTGGTGGATTTGTTATGATATAAAGCTTGTGTCTTATTCAGATATGTTTTGTTTTTTTCAATGGCTTCCACCATTACGTCTTTCAAATTCAACACTTCCCAAGTTGGCCATAACATGTAACTTGCTGCGAAGGCAATGGCAGCACCAATGAGCGTATCCACCACACGATATTGAATAATTGCAAACGCATTCGGATGAAGCAATGCATATACAAAGATAACATTGGTAGTTACAAAGGCTGCGGCCGATGTATAATTTTGTTGAATCAATGAAAATGCCAACGTCAATGAAATGATTGATAGAACCGCATAAACAGTGGTATTTTGTGTCAAAAAAATGATTCCGACTGCAACGGTTCCTCCAATTAAAGTACCTATAACACGTTTTTTAGAGCGTTCTTTGGTAAGACCATAATTGGGACGCAAGATCACGATGATGGTCAGCATGATCCAATAGGTATTGTTGATATTCAAAACTTTGCCCAGAATAAATCCAAAAATGATGGCAAATGTAATACGTAATGCATGCCTGAAAATTGTGGACTCTAAAGTAAAATGTTCAAAAATTGTGTTCAGATTGTATTCTTGAAGCGTCAAAAACTGACTGGCATCTTGACGTTTCAAAGATACTTTTGAAGCGTCTTTTACATTCTCCATTGCACGTTTTATAGATTGAATGTTCTGTAGTAACTGTGACTGGTAATCATATAAATTTCTTAAGATGAGCGCACCCTCTCTTGCCTGTGGCAATTGCAAACTATCAACATATGCACGAATGGCAGCATGAGCTGTTGATTGAGCTTCCAGAAGAACATCATCGGCAGGTATTTTGTCTTTTTTGATGAGTAATTCGGAAACTGCATTGAGATGATTTCCCATGGTAACATTGAAATTTCCGAATGCTTTCAAAGATTCCTGGTTTTTTGAAAAAAGAGAATCGATTTGTGAATATTCCAAATGATTGGCAACTGCCAATTCCAACATATCCACGGAGGCAATAAAAATGAGCAATCGTTTTTCGTCATAATGAGATTTGCCTGAACGTTTTCGCTCTAACAATAGGGATTCCCTTAAGGTTTCGTGCTTCTCATTGATTTTTGTTTGAAGTGAAAAGGTTTGTTTCAGAAGATTATCGCGCTGATCTTTTTCGAGTAAAAGTCGGCTTCGTAATTTGAGATAGTCTCCAATCAATTGAAGTGTATCTGATAATAACTGGTCTTCATCCTTTTTAGGAATCAGGCGATGTAGCAGATATGAAATAAATAAATACCACAGGCCACCAACTCCCATTAGCCCGATATGAATCCAAATATCTTTTGGGGTTTCCATGGGCAATGCAAAGGCGATTACCATGGCCAACAAACCTGAAAATGAAATCAATGAGGCTCGAAAACCATAAACTGCAATCAGTGAAATGGAGAAGGTCAATATAGCAACTGATATAATCAAGAGAAGGAGATAAGGTTTGGCAAATAGAATAATCAACGTGACCAACATCGTTAATAAAATTCCGATTAGAATACCATTCAGTTTTCGTTTTAAACTTCCAGGAATATCTCCAGGCGCATTTAAAAATGCACCGACAACTACAGAAGGTGCATACGCAAAAAGTCCAAGGTAATTCATGATGAAAAGCGGACTGATGACGGCCACGGACAGTACTACACCTCTGAAAAAAAAGGCGCCTTTTAGAAAGAGTTCAAGATTTTTTAAATGCATTTTTAACATGCGGTAAAAGTAAACTCAAAGGTAGAGGATTTGCGAGATGCATTGGATAATTTTATCTAAGAAAAGATTCAATTATCTTTAAGAAATGATTTTAATTGTTCTCGTTTTTTTTCGGGTAAAGCTTCATTTAGAATGGCTAGTTTCAATAGTTGTTGGTCTTTTTCTTTTGTAAAAAGCAATTCAAAAAAATTGGATGTAGTCAAACTGTTTTGGTAACGTTCCACCAACTCAAGTTCATTTCCAACTTCGACATTTCCTTCTTCCAATACACTGACATAGGTGCCAGAATGTCCATGTTGTATAAATTGCTTTAAAACTTTTTGAGTGCCAAATTTAACTCCAAATTTGTAGCAGGGTTCGCGAGGTTGGGAAATTTGTATCAAGGCTTTTCCGATTTTATAAATATCTCCAATATAGAGCTTGGTTTCGTCCAATCCTGAAACGGTGAGATTTTCGCCAAACATTCCATAAGTCCAGTCCAAATTAGGATAAAGATCTTTCCAATATGGATATTGTTCAGCTGAAAATAAATAGGATGCTTTGTAGATGCCGCCGTGATATTTTCGGTCAGTGACTTCATCTCCTTTTACATCTTTTTTCCCTAAAAAAATAGGTTCTTTAGTTGGTTTCTTGAAAATACCTGTGGTCACGTTTTTACCTCGCCATTTTATGATTACAGGTTTTGCGATATTTGTGGAAATGATTCTCATTTGTTGAATTGTTTTGCCAAAAGCACAATCTGCCCTAAATGATAAGCGTCGTGTTGCAGAATGCCTTGAATATGTTCATAATAAGTCATTTGGTTGGCTTCATATCTGGTCTCGAATTGAGTGCTTTTCAAATTGGTCAAATATTGAATCCATTCATTTTGGATTTCTTCCAATGATTTTAAAGTGTATTTCCAAGCTTGCTCGGAAGTGTCCTTCACCGATTCAAAATAATTATTGCTGGGTGTTTCGATCATGTTTCCATTCGCTCTTTGCAATACATTTTTTCTCCACTCAATGATGTGATTGGTAATCTCCCATATCGTATTGCAATTTGGGATTACACGCTGTTTTGCCTGCTCTGCGGAAAGGTTTCCTAAAACGGAAGTTATATTGACGTCAATCCAAGGACTTCCATCATAAAGCTTTTCAAAAAGACTGACCAAGCGTTGCGATTCTGTCATTTTTATAGATTAGAATATTATTCGATTTTTTTCGCGGGCATTTGTCTTCCGCCTTGGTTCAAAGTCACCCCAGAGACTTTGCCATCATTATTTTTGGCAAAAACCAATTGGGCTTCAACAACTTTGAAAAAAAATGTATCTTCTTTTTCAGCGAAAATCTCAAATTGTGCTTGACCAGTCAGTTGTGCAAAAATCTGATTTTCTCTGGTAGTCACCTCCATCACATATCCAGGTGCCAATTCGTATTTGCCAACATATTGTTCCAAAACATCTTCCGATAGCGTTAAAGATTCCTTTTCTGTAGGTGGAGTTCTGTCGATTTCGTTACCGATGATTGTAGTTCCTGCACTTTTGAATGTCGCCAACCGTTTGCCTTCCTTTTCTGAAAAATCATACAAAGTTGCACCATCATCAAAAATATAGTGTGTTTTTGACATTGGGTAAATTTCCAATTTTGTGCTGCCTTCTCTTTGGCTGTACAATTGACCGTTATCCAAAGTGATAAATCGTACCACATTTCCATCAAATTCATACGCACCGACCCATTTGTTGAGTTCGTTTTCGGTAAGCTTAATTGCGTTTTTTTTATCTGCCAATGGTTTTCCTATGGACAATGCAGCAATCCTGTTCGTAACACCAGTGATGTTCATACAATTGCAATTGGTCAATCCTACAACATACATTTTTTCATTTGGCAGATAGATGCCCATTGTAGTATATCCAAAAATACCTCCACCATGTTGAAGGCTCCGTGAGCCGCTGATATCGTCTTCTTCCAAGCCAAAACCATAGGAAATATGACTTCCATCATTTAAAGTAGAGCCGTGAATCGCTTTTTCATAGCTTTCTTTTTTTATGAGTGTATTGTTGTTCAGTGCATTTTCCCATTTCAACAAATCTGAAGTTGTGGACATGATAGAACCTGCGGCATAAGGCAATGTCAAGCTTAAATAGTCGGCATTGACATAGCCATTTTCAATTTGCGAATAACCCGAAGCTCTATTTGGAACAATCTTTTTCATGCTGCCATAAGAAGAAGAGGTCATTCCCAATGTATCAAATATATTCTTCTGAATGAAATCCGCAAAGGTTTGTCCTGAAGCAACTTCGATAATGTAGCCTAGAAGAATATAACCTGAATTATTGTACAAAAATTTGTCTCCAGGTTCAAAACCCATTGGTTCATTTTTAAAAACATCGATGAGTTCTTTTGGAGTCATATCGGTTCGAGCAATCGATTCAAAATTGGCCATGTCTGTATAGCTTTTAATGCCAGATGTGTGATTCAAGAGTTGATGAATCGTGATTTTTTTACCTTGGTTTGGATAATCGGGAATGTATTTAGTGATGTCGTCCTCAATTGCGAGTTTGCCTTGTTCTTCCAACATCAAAATCGAAACCGCTGTGAACTGTTTGGTCATGGAACCGATTTCAATGACATTGTTTGTCGTCATGGGAACATTCAATTCCAAATTGGCCATGCCGAAGGCTTTTTGATAAATGGGTTTTCCGTTTTTGGCAATCAAAAACGAAACACCTGGACCATCTGAAGGATATTCTGATTGGAGATAGGCGTCCACCTCCTTTTCGAGGTTTTGGCCGATAGACAGATTAAAGCTTAAAAAAGCAATGTAAAAAAAGGATAAAAGTTTGAGGGATAATGATGATTTCATGAGGTTGGTTTTGGTGAATTTAAATTACGATATATTTATTTGACTACCAAAATGATAAATGGTTACAAAAAAACCACCTCGTTTTCACAAAGTGGTTTAGGTTTTAATTCATGAGATTGCTTCGCTTCTCTCGCAATGACGATTCTATTTAATCATCTCGTAAGATCTTCTAATAAACTCGCTCAACTCTTTACCTTTTAGCAAACCTTGAGAAAGTCTCGCCAAATCTAAGCTTTGAGAAATCAATCGCTCTTGTTTTTTCTTGGTTTTGGTGTTCAGGATTTCGCCAACCAATTCAGAATTAGTGTTCACAACCAAATTGTACATTTCTGGCATGTTGCCCATTCCGAACATTCCGCCACCGCCAGTCGCTTGCATTTCTTTCATACGGCGCATAAATTCCGGTTGGGTGATGATGAATGGCGACGCATCGCTGTCCATGGCTTCCAATTGCACCATGAATTTTTCAGATGGAATCGCTTCTTTCAATACATCTTCCAATTCTTTTGTTTGCTCATCAGATAATTTAGAAATTTTGGTATCGTCTTTCTTGATGAGGTTATCAATATTTTCGGCATCTACCCGAACGAATGAAATATTCTCTTTCGTCGATTCCAATTTCTGCATCAGATGCGTTATGATTGGTGAATCCAATAACAAAACTTCGTAACCTTTTGCTTGCGCAGCTTCGATATAGCTATGTTGTGCATCTTCATTTGAAGCATATAGAATCACAACCTTACCATCTTTGTCCGTTTGATTTTCCTTGATTTTTTCAATCAATTCATCATAGATATACTGTTTTTTGTCAACTGTTGGATATAAAGCGAAGGCATCCGCTTTTTCAAAGAATTTGTCTTCAGACAACATTCCATATTCAATGACGATTTTAATGTCATTCCATTTTTTCTCAAAATCTTCTCGATTTTCGTTGAACAAAGCTTTCAATTTATCCGCAACTTTTTTAGTGATGTAAGTTGAAAT
>JBDSFP010000395.1:0-17603 GCA_039919415.1 Aquaticitalea sp.
TTGCGGTTCGTGAAAAATTGTGGAGACGCTTCCTTGCTCTACAATCTCGCCTTTATACATGACCAAAACCCGATCAGCGATTTCAGATACCAATGCCAAATCATGGGAAATAAAGATAATGCTCATACCTTCTTCCGATTGAAGCTGTTTTAGAAGTAGAATGATGTCCTTTTGGACGGTAACATCCAAAGCTGTCGTAGGTTCGTCGGCAATCAATATGTTTGGTTTGCAGGCAATCGCCATAGCAATCATGACACGTTGTTTCTGGCCTCCCGAAATCTCATGTGGATATGCGTTATATACACGTTCTGGAAGAGGCAATTTTACCTTTTCAAACAAGGTTAGCGTTTCTGACCTTGCCTCTTTATTGGAACAATTGGTGTGATGAAGTAAAATTTCCTCAACCTGTTTGCCACATCGCATCGATGGATTCAGTGAACTCATCGGTTCCTGGAAAATCATTGATATCTTGTTTCCCCTGATTTTTTGAAATTCCTTTGTCTCAAGTTGAATTAAATCCTTTCCCTCAAATTGAATCGTTCCTGAAGTTATTTTTGAAATACGTTTGGGCAATAATCCCAGAATAGCAAGCGTGGAAACGGACTTTCCAGAACCAGATTCGCCAACGATTCCCAAAATTTCATTTTTATATAATTGAAATGAAATGTTATGGATGATTTCCTTTTCTATTCCATCAGATAGAAAAGAAATAGAGAGGTCTTCAACTTGAAGAATGGGATTTTTTTGCATGACTTAAAAGTACATTATTTTCCTATAGTTAACTTTTATTTGATAACTATCCCATTTGTGGAATCTTTAATTCATCCGAATTCATTGAAAGCCTCACGGTCGAATTTATTGGCGTCTTGTTGGTGAGTATGGAGTTTTTTGTTCTTAACCGTAAATTTGAATTCTATATATGAATAATTTCATTTTCATGTAAAATTTCATCACCACGCAATCGCAAAAATATTTGAGCAACTGCAATCGTATCTTTTTCACAATAGATAACAATTCTATCAATATCGTTTTCCTCATAATATACGCGGCAAACTTCACTGCCATCAATGTCATCCTTAGGAGATGGAATTCCAAGTACGTTGGTCAACAATTTTAAAGAGGTATAGGTTTTATAATCGCCGAATTTCCAAAGTTCCAAGGTATCGAGATGTGGCACTTCCCAGGGTTTTTTCCCGAAGAGATTGAGTTTGAATGGCAATTCGATGTTGTGGATAATCATTCGTCTTGCGATGTAGGGAAAATCGAATTCCTTTCCGTTATGGGCACACAAGAGATGTTTCACCTGACTGAAATGTGATAACAACAGATTTTTGAAATCTTTCAAAATTTTAATTTCATCACCATGAAAAGACCTGACTCTAAAGGTTTTGATACCTCCTGAAACAATAAAATACCCAACTGAAATACAGACAATTTTCCCGAATTCCGCCCAAATGCCTGCACGCTCATAAAACTCTTCCGCTGAAACTTCGCCTCTTTGGTATTTTGATTTGAGTTCCCAAAGGTTTTGTTTTGTTTTATCCAACTCAGAAAAATGCTGTGTTTCCGGAACCGTTTCGATGTCCAGAAATAAGATGTCTTCGAGGTTGAGTTTGTTTATCATGACCACTTTCCGCGAAAGCGGAAATCTTTAAAATTATAGTTCTTTTGATTTTATTTATTCTTATTTCCACGATTCTAACCTGAGCTAATTCGTGAAAACCTGCCAACCTGCTCTTAGGTTTGTGTCTATTTTTGTTTCATCATCACATACCCTTCATCAATATACGTATAAATATCTTCTGTGAACGGATCCACACGACCTTCTTCCTTATCCGAAAGATCACCAAGCCGAACAATGATGATATTATCATCTGGTTGCACAATGACGTACTGACCCAAATGGCCGCGCATCATAAAATAGTTTTTCCCTTTATAATTTTGCAATAACCACCAACCATAACCGTATTCTTGACTTGCCTTAAAACGAGGCGTCAATGATTTGGCCACAAAAGCGGAATCCAGAATTTGTTTACCATTCCATTTTCCATGGTCTTTGAAGAGTTTTCCATAGCGCGCAAAATCTTTGGCATTGCTGGCAATACAACAATAGGCTTTGACCAAATCATGTTCCCTGCTATCGACTTGCCAAAGGGTTGAGTTTTCGCTGCCCATCGGTTTCCAAAAGGTTTCAGATAGATAATCATACATTTTTTTACCCGTGGCTTTTTCGATGACCATGGCTAATAGTTGCGTATCACCGCTGGCATATTTGTATTTTTGTCCAGGTTCATCCACGACCTTTAAACCTAAAATCAATTTTGATAAATCATCATCAAAATATGATCTTGTGGTAATGGACAATGGTGAATAATAAGATTCGTCCCAGTTGGTGCCGGAACACATGGACGACAAATCGCCAACGGTCATCTTTGCTGCTTTACCATCTTTGAATTCTCTGAAAAAATCACTGACTGGTTGATCCAGACTTTTGATATAACCTTGTTCTATCGCTTTTTCCATCAACCCGGAAACATAGCTTTTTGCCATCGAGAACGAGTTCGATTTGGAATTTTCATCATAACCTTCATAATAGTTTTCAAACCAGATGCTGTCATTTTTGATGATAACGTAGGCGATGGTTCCCATGTTCTTGTTTATTTTGGTTAGGGCTTCGGTTTCTTTTGCAATATTGTATTCTTTATGGTTTGGCCAAGGTTGAGGGGTTCCATTTTCGACCACTTCATTGTCGAATTCTTTGTAGTCTTCCAAATAGGCAGTGGTATAGCCTTTCAGATAAATTGTTCTAACAGCTTTGATGAGGTACTCGGTGTCGGTGATGTAAAGAATTGCGATTGTTAAGCCCAGCAGTATGAATATCGTTATTAGGAATTTCTTGAGGAATTTCATGATAAGGTTTTAATTCAAATAAATATATGAAATTTATGTGTTAGCGATTGAAGTGGTATCCTTTTTTGATAAAAAAAGATAAAACGGAAAGCGCGACGGTTTTTTAACCGGAACACCCACAAACTATAACAACGACTGCTGTTTATAAGGACTTTCATGTGCCAAAAGCCACTGTTTGCGATGCAATCCACCTGCATAACCAGTAAGACTTCCATCGCTGCCAATTACACGATGGCAAGGCACTACAATCCACAGAGGATTTTTGCCATTGGCATTGGCGACTGCTCTGATGGCTTTTACGTCGCCTAACTGTTTTGATAATTCCAAATAGGAAAGTGTTTTTCCGTAAGGGATTTTTTGCAGCGCATGCCAAACTTTTTGTTGAAATTCGGTGCCATCGGGATTCAGCGTAAGGTCAAATTGGGTGCGTTGTCCTTCAAAATATTCGTTAAGCTGATGGACGCAATCTTCCAATTCGACAGGAATGATATCGGTTTCTTTTTCGTCTGAATTCAAAATGGAAATGGAGGCAATGCCGTCTTCGCTACCAACAATTTTGGTAGATCCTAAAGGCGATTTGATAATGCAGGTTTCCAATGATTATGAGTTTTTTGTCCAATTAGCTTTCCAAAATAATACTCGTATTTGGAACGCCATATTGGGAAATACGTTCAATAAAAGTCACGAGTTCTTTATTGTTTTTGAAATAGGCGAGAATGCACAATCTGTCCTCTCCAGTAATACGGTCGCAACGTTGCACTTCGTCTAAATATATGATTTGGTTATAGGCGGTTCGCAATGTACTCGATTGATGGATTTTTAGAATGATATAGGCTTTGACAGTTATTCCCAAATTTTCGTGATTGAGCTTTAGGGAATAGCCTAAGATGATGCCTTTTTCTTCCAATTGTTTCACACGTTTGCCAATAGCAGGGGCAGATAATTCGACCATTTTACCAATTTTTGCGAAGGATTCGCGAGCGTTATTGTGAAGCATTTCTAGGATTTTTTTATCAGTAACATCCATTTTGAATCGAAATAATAATTTTGCTTTTATGAATTAATCGAAACTAAATATAGTAAAATTATTCTGAATGAAAAGTATATTTGTCTATTTATTCAAGAGTTTAACTACATCTTTTGCAAAATATGAAGCAATCACATCGGCTCCAGCACGCTTAATTGCTGTAATTTGTTCCATCATCACGGCGTCATGGTCAAGCCATCCTTTTTCAGCGGCAGCTTTGAGCATTGCATATTCGCCAGAAACTTGATATACCGCCACCGGAACATCCACTGCATTTTTGATTTCTCTTACAATATCCAAATAGCATAAACCAGGTTTCACCATCACAATATCTGCACCTTCATCAATATCCATTTGGGTTTCCTTTATGGCTTCCAATCTGTTGGCATAATCCATCTGATAGGTTTTTTTGTCCTTTGGAATATTTTTCATGTCCACAGGAGCAGAATCCAAGGCATCTCTAAAAGGCCCATAAAGAGCTGATGCATATTTGGCCGAATAACTCATAATACCTGTATCGATAAAACCTTCGCCTTCCAGCGCTTCACGTATAGACAGAATGCGACCATCCATCATATCGCTGGGGGCAACAAAATTGGCTCCAGCTTTAGCGTGGGAAACACTCATCTGTGCTAAAAAGTCGGCAGTTTTGTCATTCAGAATGATACCATTTTCAATGATACCATCATGTCCATAGCACGAATATGGGTCAAGCGCCACATCGGTCATGACCAACATCTCCGGACAGGCATTTTTGACGGTTTTGATGGCGCGTTGCATCAATCCATTTGGGTTTAGAGCTTCCTTGCCTTTGTTGTCTTTTAAGTTGTCGGGTACTTTTACAAACAATAACACAGAATTTAAACCCATCTTCCAAAGTTCCTTGACTTCTTTTTCAAGCAAATCCAAACTGAAACGATAGTAACTTGGCATGGAGGTAATTTCTTCTTTTACGTTTTTACCTTCCACCACAAACAATGGCACTAAAAAATCATTTGGTGTAATGATGGTTTCTCTTACCATCGATCGAATTGTGTCGTTGGTTCTTAATCTTCTATTTCGTCTTAATGGATACATAGTTCAAGTCTTCAGTTTGCAGTCTTCAGTCTGCATTTACTATTTTAATTAAACCCAATCTTTTGGATTTTTTAATACTGCAATCAATTTTTCTTCTTCGCTTCCAGGTTCTGGATGATGGTCATAAACCCATTGAACATACGGTGGTAGACTCATCAAAATACTTTCGATGCGACCGTTGGTTTTCAGTCCGAACAACGTTCCTTTATCATGTACTAAATTAAATTCCACATATCGTCCACGTCGTATTTCCTGCCAAGTCCTATTCGCTTCAGTATATGGTAATTTTTTTCGTTTTTCAACAATCGGAACATAGCTTTCCAAAAAGCTATTGCCAACTTCAGTTACAAAATTATACCAATTTTCCATTGGCATGTCATCAGTTACTTTACAATAATCGAAAAACAAACCGCCAATGCCCCGGGCTTCTTCACGGTGTATGTTCCAAAAATACTCGTCACATTTTTCTTTATAGACTTTGTAAAAGACTGTATTATATATGTCACAAGCAGATTTACAGACTTGATGAAAATGAACGGCATCTTGTTCAAACAAATAATAGGGCGTCAAATCCTGTCCGCCACCAAACCAACTATCAACCAAATTACCTTCCTTATCATACATTTCAAAATAGCGCCAGTTTGCATGAACGGTCGGCACCATCGGGTTTTTTGGATGTAAGACGAGACTCAATCCGCAGGCAAAAAAATTGGCATCATGAACGCCGAAATATTGTTGCATTGTCTCAGGCAACTCGCCATGAACCGCTGAAACATTGACACCGCCTTTTTCAAAAACGGCACCATTTTCAATGACTCGGGTTCTTCCACCACCGCCTTCGGGGCGTTTCCAGTTATCTTCCTTAAACTTACTTTTGCCATCAACCGCTTCAAGTTTTGAAGTAATTTTGTCTTGCAAATCCTGTATATATTGATAAAATTTATCCTTCATTGGCTTTAGACCCGTCAGGTCTTGCAATTCATAAAGTTCCATGTCCAAAGCCGCTTCGTTCAACGGCGTGAATTCGTTTTCCAAAGTTTTTTTCCAATCAAATCCCGAATTTAAAGCGACATTGACACTTCCTAAATTGGTTTTGTGCGCTATGATTTGGATGGTTTTCAATCCTAATTCTGCTATCACATATCTTGAACTTGCCTTAATCGCTTCAGTCATCAATCCTTTTCCTTTAAAACGCTTGCCGATGCAGTAGGCAAATTCACCTTGTTTTAAATCCCAATCCAAATTTTTTAGAATGATCAATCCAACCATGTCTATGCGGTATTTATCTTTTATAGAGAATACGAATTCGGATTTATCATCGGCTTCTTCAATTTTTCTTTTGATGTAGTTTTGTGTGCATTCCAAGGTGCGGTTTTCAGAAAGTGTTTTGGGTAAATAGCGAATGAAACGCTCGGTATTGGATACTAAAAATTTGTTCAGTTGTAGGGCATCTTCAAGCTGTAATTGTGAAATGCTTATGTGGTCTGAACTATATATCATAGATTTTTAGTTTGTTTTCAGCTTTGAGCAATGCAACCGTTTCCGTGGAAGCGGCTGTAACAGATAAAGGCAAAACAAGGATAAATCCAATGATAGGAATCAACAAAAATAGAATGAAAACGATACCGTTACCGATTGCTAAACCACGATGTTTTTTGACAAATTTAATACTTTCCAAATAGCTGAAATGACGCTCGAGTGTATAGTCCATATTGCCAAAGCCCGCATAATAACCCTGTGTGAATATCAATAAAATAGTTGATACAATACCCAATATAGGTACAAATCCAATGATTAAGATCGGAATAGTCAACAAAATCTCCATCATTAAATTCCGCATATTGATTCGGATTCCTCTCCATAATTGGGCGTTAAAACTCGTAACCCGGTGTTTATGATTGTCAAAACCTAGCAAATGAGCTTCAATTTTTTCTGAAACTGGACTCATAAAAGGTGCTGACAATGCCATGACCACATGCTTATAAATGGTGATGCCCACCAATAGAATGAGAATGCCGCTTAATATTTCACTTAAAAAGAAAAAAGTTTCCTTTCCCCAATCCCAAATCCAAAGCTTGGAAAAATAGTAACCAAAATCGTCAGCCAAAGCATATGCCGAAATCAATACAAGGGTCGCAACCACAATACTGATAAGAATGGGAACACCAAAATACTTCCAAAGTCCAAGTTTTGAAATCAATTGAATGCTTCCTGCGTAGGCTTTGATGCCTCTGAAAATATTACGAATCATAGATTAATTTGAGACCTGACAGGTTTTAAAAACTTGTCAGGTATTTTGTTGTATTAGTTTGGGCTCTTATATTCCTTCACGGCATCCACAAACGCCTTTGCATTATCCAAAGGAATATTTGGCAAAATGCCATGACCTAAATTTACAATATATCTGTCTTTTCCGAACTCATTAATCATTTGATGAACCATCTTTTTGATTTCTGATGGAGAAGAAAACAAACGTGAAGGGTCAAAATTACCTTGAAGCGTAATTTTTCCACCAGTCAAATAACGCGCATTTCGCGCCGAACATGTCCAATCGATTCCCAAAGCCGACGCATTTGATTGGGCCATATCATGTAGTGCAAACCAGCATCCTTTTCCAAATGCTATCACTGGAGCATCGTCTTTTAAGGCTTCAATGATTTGGTTGACATATTGCCAAGAAAATTCTTGATAATCGGTTGGCGACAACATGCCTCCCCAAGAATCGAAAATCTGTACGGCATCACAGCCTGCCGCTACTTTCGCTTTTAGATAAGCAATGGTCGTGTCTGTAATTTTTTGGAGTAATTGATGTGCTGCGAAAGGATTTGTAAAACAGAATTCCTTGGCCTTATCAAAATTCTTGCTGCCTTGTCCTTGTACGCAATAGCACAAAATCGTCCAAGGCGAACCAGCAAAACCAATCAATGGAATTTCATCATTCAACAATTCCTTGGTCACTTTGATGGCTTGCATTACATAATCCAACACTACATGCACATCTGGAACGATGACATTGTCAACATCTTTTTGGTTGCGAACTGGATTGGGAAGGTAAGGTCCAAAATTCGGTTTCATTTCCACTTCAATGTTCATTGCTTGTGGAATGACCAAAATATCACAGAACAAAATCGCTGCATCCATTCCGTAACGTCGAATGGGCTGTATTGTTATTTCACTTGCTAATTCCGGGGTTCTGCAACGTGTGAAGAAATCGTATTTGGCTTTTATTTCCTGAAATTCAGGCAAATATCTTCCCGCTTGGCGCATCATCCAAACTGGGGGCCGCTCAACCGTTTCGCCTTTTAAGGCTCTTAAGTATAAATCGTTTTTCATCTTCCTAATTCCTGGGAAAGCAGCCCCGAAACTTCGGAGTCATTGTTTAATGTTATTTATAAGGTTCAATCAAAATATCATATTTTCAAACCTACAAGGTTTTGAACCCCGACGCTTCGGGGCTTGCAGGTTGCTGAACCAACTACTATTTTATATTATTCAATTCCCCAATCTTGTCATTCAGACCAAAAACCACCATGATATCCTCTTTTTCAACTTTGGTTTCAGGCGATGGAACGCCAACGACTTCCATGACTGAAGTGATAACGCCGAGCATGTTTTTTTTCTCTTTTCTTCTCAAGAACGTAATCACATTCAAGTTAAAACGTGCTCGAATATCAAGTTCTTCCAAGGTCTGTCCGACAAAACTTTGAGGAATTTTTATTTCGGTAATGGAATAATTTTCATCCACTTTATAATTATCCACTACATTTTTCAAATTGATTTTATAGGTCAATTTTTCGGCTGCTTCCATTTCTGGATGGACGATAAAATCGATTCCCATCGCTTGCAAAACTGTATCGTGAATTGGGGACAAGGAACGACTGATGACTTTTGCCTTTGAGAGTTTTTTTACAATGGCGGTTGTGATTATGGCAGCTCCTTCATTTTCTCCAATAGCAACCACCGCTAAATCGGCTTGCTTTACTGGTAAGGCTTGAAAGGCCAACTCATTGGTTGAATCCAAGCAAATGGCGTGGGCTATTTTGTCTTTTACCAAATTTACCTTATCCATTTGCTTGTCCACGCCAATGACTTCATTGCCAGATTCCGTAAGGTTCAATGCCAATGAGAGTCCAAAATTTCCGAGTCCAAAAATGATAATTTTCATGTCTTAATTGATTAAAATATTTTCCTGTGGATATTGATAGAACTTCTGTTCTACCTGTCCAAGCATTCCAAAGAGTAAATTGAGTGTTCCAATGCGCCCCAAAAACATGACTGTGATAATGACATATTTGCTAGGATCGCTCAAATGGGGTGTAACGTTCAAGCTCAAACCGACTGTGCTATAGGCTGAAAAGCATTCAAAAGCAATCGACAGCAAATCCTTATCCGGTTCAAAAAACAACAACAAGAAAATGCTCGTACCAATGACGATTAGCGAAATCGCAATAATTGCAAAAGCTCTGTTGACCGTGCTGCTCGAAATTTCCCTTGTGTTGATTTCGATACGTTTTCTGCCTCGGGCTGTAGCAAAAATATTCATCGTTGCAATGGCAAAGGTACTCGTTTTGATACCGCCACCAGTTGATGCAGGCGAGGCACCGATCCACATTAAAAGTATGACAAACAATAAAGAAGGTGTTGCCACCTGAGTGTAATCAATAGTGTTAAATCCAGCCGTCCTCGGAGTGACTGAAGAAAACATCGCCGAAGTAATTCTTCCAAATAATGTGGTGTGTTCTTTGAGCGAATGGTTGGCTTCCGCAAAAAAGAAAAAAACAAAACCAACGAGCAATAAAATGGTAGTGGTTACGAAGATGATTTTTGAGTTGAGCTTAAAAACCCTTACAGGCAAGGTTCTGACTTTTGTAACGAACAAATTGATGAAGGCCGATTTAAAATAAGTATAGCCATTATACACAATATTATAACCCAAACCACCGACCACAATCAAAACCATCACGACCCATTGCAAGGAATAATCAAATTTAAAACTGACATCGTAAAAACTAGCCGAAGATGTTGAAAAGCCAGCATTACAAAATGCTGAAATGGAATGGAATATGGAAAAGAAAATCTTATCCTTGACCACATCGATGTTATCAATGGAAAAATAAATAAAAATGGCTCCAAGGAGTTCCAAAGTCAAAGTGAACACGACAATACGTGCTGCTATCTTCAACACATCCTGAAGATTATCGGAAGCGGTATAATCCTTTACATACATCCCTTCACGAAAAGAGGAATTCTCTTTAAAAAAATAGGCAAAAAACGAGGTAAAGGTCAATATGCCTAAGCCACCGATTTGGATGAGCACCAAAATGACGGTCTGTCCCAATCGTGTGAAATCATTTGCAGTATCCAAAACTGTCAGACCCGTTACGCAGATGGCACTTGTGGAGGTAAACAATGCATCGATAAAATTAATTCCATGCGTCGTGACTTTTGGAAGCATCAAAAAGAACGCGCCCATCAATGAAAAGATTCCAAAGCTCCCCACAAACAAAATAGCAGGATTGAAATAAATTTTATAAATGTATTTAATTAAAAATGAGAGTCTTACCAATAAATAAAAGAATAATCCAACTTCAAAAAATACCTTTGTTTCCCGTGTGTGCTCTACAATGCTGTAATTAAAATTTGAGAGCATCAACAAACCTGCCGATATCAAGGTCGTCACAAGGATGGCAATGTTGAATTTGATGATTTTCCTAACGTTCTCTTCTTGAAACTGATAATGCTTTAGGATATTGAAACCAATAAGAATCATGGTAATTATGAAAAATCCATAAAGTTTAAAAGGTTTGTAGTCGTCGTTGATGGTAAAACCAAAGTCCAAAACCAGAAACAAAAGAATAAACACATCGATAAACCTATAGACGTTTTGAATAGCTTTCTTTTTCATTTTTGGCTGACTGATGGTTTGTGCCTCGTCTTGAAAACGATAAATTCAGAAAAAAATAGAAAATTCACAGAAGTGAGTATCAAAGGCTTGAATTTTAATATCTGGCAAAATTACGAATTGAAACTATTATAAGTTTAGGAATCGCCATAATAATTGGGTTGTGAATTGTAGTGTTCGTTGACCAAATCAATCACGCTTTCCACCGTCGGAATTTTGGCAACTCGGACGTCTTCAAAATGTTTTTTGGCCTCGATAGCTGTGGTTTCGCCAATACAATAGGCTACTTTATCCGCCGTATTGTTTTTCAAATAACTTTCCACAGTTGATGGACTATAAAATAGGACGCCTTCCACATTTGAATCAATTTTTTCTGAATCCAAAATCGTTTTGTAAGCTTCAATCTCATTGACTTTGATGTGGTTTTTTTCGAGTGTGTTTGACAATTCATCCAAACGTATATCGCTGCAAAAATGGGTCACTTCAGTGCCGTCAATATAGTCCACCAAATAGTCCGCAAGTGATTTGGCATTGTTTTCCGAATGTTTGACTTTGCCGATTTTACTTTCGATCAACTTTTTGGTTCGTCGGCCTACGCAATAAAGATTTTTGAACTGTAATTCTTCTTTAGGGACAATCGATGTAATAGCCTCAACGGCATTTTGACTAGTTATGATGACGTTTTGAATTTTGGACTTTAAAATTGGTTTTGGAATACGATTCAAACTGATTTTCAAGAAATCTGTGCTATCGACTCGCACGTTTTTGAATCTTTGACGTTGCGCTTCTGTCAAAGTTTTTGTTGAAAACACCTGGATATTTTTGTCCGATTTTTTCAATTCATCCATCAAACGATTGCCCCCACGGTCCAAAATATAATTGGCACAAAACTCCGCGATGTTATGATGGTTACCCAGAGCTTCCTTTCTTGTGACCTCGATTTTCTTGCTGCCATCCAAACTCAAAAGGACACCTTGAAAAGATACTTCCTCATTTTTAATGAATGCCAAAGCACCAATGGGAGCCGTACATCCACCTTCCAATAGATTTAAAAAATTACGTTCGATGGTGGTGCAAATTTCTGTTTCTTCATGATTGATTGCTGAACAAATGACACGGATTTCTACATCGTCTTCACGAGCCGTCATCATTATCGCGCCTTGTGCTGGCGCAGGCACCATCCATTCGAGATTAACGGCTTCTTCCGGTCTTAAATCAAGTCTTCCAACCCCGGCTGCTGCAAAAATGGCTCCATTCCATTTGCTATCCTCCAGTTTTTGAAGTCTTGTATTGACATTTCCACGAAGACCAACAATCGTATGGGTTGGATATCGATTTAACCATTGAGCTTTTCTACGCAAACTTCCTGTCGCAATGATCGCTTCCTTTTGAGATAAAAATTCCTCGTTATTTTTAAAAATCAAGGTGTCCCTCACATTACCACGTTTTAAAACGGCAGCTTGCACGATGCCTTTTGGTAAAACCGTTGGGACATCTTTTAGCGAATGTACGGCAATGTCTATCTCGTTGTTGAGCATCGCGACATCCAATATTTTAGTGAAAACGCCTGTAATTCCCATTTCGGAAATAGGTTGGTCAAGATTTAAATCGCCTTCGGATTTTAATGGAATTAAAAGAGTTTTGTGACCCAAATGTTCGAGTTGCTGCTGTACGGCTTTGGCTTGCCATAGCGCGAGTTCGCTATCGCGAGTGCCAATCCTAATGAGTTTAGACATGTGTGGTGAAATCTAACTGAAATACTTTTTTAATAAGTTCGAGACTTTCATCAAGGTCATCATTTTTAAGATGATACGCAAAGTGGTTCGTTATTTTTTGGATGATATTGTTGCCAATCAATTCGGCTTGTGCTTCGTTGAAATCCACCTGTTTTTTACGTTGGGTTTCCAATTCGGCGTTTTTCAAATCGAGCAATTTGAGTTTGAGCGCATTGATGGTTGGTGCAAATTTTCGGGTTCCGAGCCAACTGTTGAAATCCAATTTCACCTCCTCCAGAATGCCTTCTGCCAAAGGAATAAAGGATTTTCTGCGCTCCAAAGTATCGTCCGTCATTTGAGATAGATCATCGAGATGGATCAAAGTCACATTTGACAATTCCGAGACGTTTTGATTTACATTCCGAGGAATCGACAAATCAAGAATCAACAAAGGTTTGTTGGATTGGATGCAATGTTTGTCAACCGTTGGATTTTGAGCACCTGTGGCAACAATCAAAATGTCCGAAGCATGGATTTCTTCTTGCAGATTGGCATAATCCTTAACTAACAGATTGAACTTTCCAGCAATTTGCTCTGCTTTGGTTTTGGTTCTGTTAATTAAAGTGATGTGATCATTTTTGGTATGTTTTACCAAATTTTCACAGGTGTTTCTTCCTATTTTTCCTGTTCCAAAGAGCAAAATGTTTTTATTTGAAACAGCCTCAACAGATTTCAAGATATATTGAACAGAAGCAAAAGACACCGACGTGGCTCCTGAAGATAAATCTGTTTCATTTTTGATGCGCTTACTCGCTTGAATTACAGAATTTACCAAACGTTCAGTAAAAGCATTGAGTAAGCCAAGTTTTTTGGATGCTCTAGCGCTTGTTTTAAGCTGGCTGATGATTTCAAAATCGCCCAAAATCTGACTGTCAAGACCAGATCCAACACGGAAAAGATGTGAAATGGCATCTTTGTTTTTATAGATGTAAGCTACATTTTGAAATTCTTCGACTGTGCCTTTGGTGTTGTCGCACAACAATTTGATAAGTTGGTAAGGATGCTCCGCAAATCCGTAAATCTCGGTTCGGTTGCATGTCGAAGTCACAATCAAACTTTCGATTGCCTCAATCTTAGCCTGATTCAAAAGGTTTTGTTTGGAATTGGCGTCCAGACTAAAATGACCTCTCACATCGGCATCCGCTTTTTTGTAGCTTAAACCGATGGCGTAAAACGTGGTAGTTTTTGACAAATGACTGTAATCCATACTTGATTTGGAAATTCTCCCGACTCTTCGGGGACAAATGTAAACATGTCAATGCAATAAAAACAACGCTCAAGGAACTTTTAGTGTCGCTAGTGGTTTTTTGAGCTTTTTATTCATTAAAGTATGATAAAAATCATATTTTTGCAGTAATAGCAATGCTTTAGGTCTGTTTTGTTTAGAATGAATATAAATAATAGCAAAATTGAATTTAGGAATATGGAATCAAAAAATGTCGCTAAAGGTTCTTTTGAGGAAACAAAAATTGAAGATGGCTTTTTTGTCCTGACCTGTCAAAATGAAAATACATCTGTAGAAATAGTTGAACGAGAGATAGATAGCAGTTTTATTCAGTTTCATTTTTGTTTGAAAGGCTTGAGCAAGTTTATTTTCAACGAAGGGCGATATGCTTTGGATATTTTGGAAGAAAATTCCCTATTGCTTTACAATCCACAGCGCGATTTGCCGATTCATCTCGAAATGAATCCAAATTCATGGCTGGTATCTGTGTTGATTTCCATCAAAAAATTTCATAGTCTTTTTTCGTTGGAAGCGGATTATATCTCGTTTTTGAGCAATGACAACAAAGACAAAAAATATTATAAAGACGGAAAAATTTCGCCTTCCATGGCAATTGTCTTAACGCAATTGATTCATTATAACCTTAATGCTACCATCAAAAATCTATATTATAAGGGAAAAGCCTATGAATTGTTGAGTTTGTATTTCAACCGAAATGAAGATGCCAACGTGGAACAATGTCCATTTTTGGTGGATGAAACCAATGTCATCAAAATCCGAAAAGCCAAGGACATCATCATTTCAAGAATGGCGGAACCACCAAGTTTACAGGAACTTTCGGAAGAAATTGGATTGAATCTCAAAAAACTGAAGGAAGGCTTTAAACAGATTTATGGAGATTCAGTCTATAGTTTTTTATTTGATTACAAAATGGAAGTCGCCAGAAAATTGTTGGAATCCGGCGAAAACAATGTCAATGAAGTGGGTTTAAAAGTAGGTTATAGCACATCGAGTCACTTTATAGCAGCATTCAAAAAGAAATTTGGCACGACTCCAAAAAAATATTTAATGTCGTTATCTTCGTAGAATAATAAACTTTACAGACAAACCTGTCAGGTTTTTAAAACCTGAAAGGTTTAATCATCAGAATGAAAAAAGGAGTCCTACTTGTCAATCTCGGTTCGCCAGATAGTCCAGAACCAGCAGATGTGAAAAAATATTTGGGAGAATTTTTAATGGACGAACGCGTCATCGATGTACCGCTTTGGGCACGAACGCTTTTGGTAAAAGGGATCATTCTCAACACACGTCCAAAAGCATCGGCCGCTGCCTATAAAAGGATTTGGTGGGACGAAGGATCGCCTTTAATTGTTATTTCTGAACGTCTACAAAAGAAAATACAAAAAGAGACACCACTTCCAGTCGCTTTGGCAATGCGTTACGGAAGTATGACCATTAAAAAGGGTCTACAGGAATTGGTGGACAAAGGCGCAGAAGAAGTGCTTTTGATTCCTTTATATCCCCAATTTGCCATGGCGACCACGGAAACCATTTTGGTATTGGCAGAAGAGATTCGAAAAACCCAATTCCCAAATCTTAAAATATCCGATCTAAAGGCATTTTACAATCGCAAAGATTATGTCGAAGTGCTTTCCAATTCCATTGAACGACATTTAAAAAATAAAAATTACGACCACGTCTTGTTTTCCTATCACGGTGTTCCCGAACGGCATATTCGGAAAAGTGATATCACAAAATCACATTGCAAAATAGATGGTACGTGCTGTGTGACACCGTCGCCTGCACACGAATTTTGCTATCGACACCAATGTTTTGAAGTTACGCGTTTAGTAGCTGAAAAATTGAATTTTAAACCAGAAACTTATTCCACCTCATTCCAATCGCGATTGGGATTTGATCCTTGGTTGCAACCCTACACCGATTTGACCATTGAACGTTTGGGAAAAAAGGCGTAAAAAACATGGCCATCATAACTCCAGCATTTGTGAGCGATTGTCTCGAAACTTTGGAAGAGATTGCTATGGAAGGCGAAGAAATTTTCCATGAAATGGGAGGCAAGGATTTTATAACTGTCCCGTGTTTAAATGATGATGAGGAATGGGTCTTATTGCTAGCCAAATGGATTCGTCAGTGGGAAACCCCTAAAACCGAAACCGTCTAATGGCAAAGGTATCCTCACAAGATTTAGGCTCACAACCTATAAGTAAGCTACTGATTAAACAAGCACTTCCGGCATCCATCGGGATTTTAGTCATGTCCCTTAATATTTTGGTCGACACCATTTTTGTTGGTAATTGGATAGGCTCTACTGCAATTGCAGCCATTAATGTGGTACTTCCCGTTTCGTTTTTTATTGCCGCTTTGGGAATGTCGATTGGTATTGGTGGTTCGTCCATTATTTCAAGAACTTTGGGTGCCAACAATTACGAAAAAGCATTGAAAACCTTTGGAAATCAAATCACGATGACTTTGGCACTGACCTTGACTTTGGTCGTTTTGGGTTTGACCTTTGCAGATAATATCATAGTATCATTTGGTGGGAAAGGTGCAATTTTTGAGCCTGCAAAAGTGTATTATAAAATTGTTTTATACGGGGTCCCCTTATTGGCACTTTGTATGATGGGAAACACCGTTATTCGAGCAGAGGGCAAACCGAAATTCGCCATGTACGCTATGATGATTCCTTCTGTGAGCAATTTGGTAATGGATTATGTCTTCATCAACCTCTTGGGTTTCGGGATGGAGGGCGCCGCTTGGGCTACCACCTTGTCCTATGTACTTTGTTTTTTATATATCCTGTGGTTTTTTATGTCAAAAAAATCAGAGCTAAAAATCAGTTTTTCCCATTTTGGTTTGAATCCGAAAATTGTTGGCGAAATCAGTTCTTTGGGTTTTGTGACGCTGGCAAGACAAGCGATTGTGAGTATTACTTATCTGTTTATGAACAATATTTTGTACGATTTGGGAGGCGAATCATCGGTCACATCCTACGCCATTGCTGCTCGAATGTTGATGTTTGCATTGTTTCCTGTTTTAGGCGTCACGCAGGGTTTTTTGCCCATTGCAGGATTTAATTATGGCGCCAAAAATTATCACCGCGTAAGGGAAACCATCAACATAGCTATCAAATATGCCGCAATTCTAGCGACCTTGGTGTTTATTGTGTTGATGTTTTTTCCGGAAGCCATTACAAAAATGTTTACACAAGATGCAAACGTACTTCGACAAGCACCCAGCGATATGCGTTGGGTATTTGCCGCCACACCTATTATTGCCTTGCAATTGATTGGTGCCGCTTATTTTCAGGCCATTGGAAAAGCGATTCCTGCGCTTTTGTTGACATTATGCCGACAAGGATTTTTCTTTATCCCATTGATTCTGATTTTGCCAAAATTTTATGGAGAATTGGGTGTTTGGATTTCTTTTCCGATTTCGGATATTTTGTCAACTATAGTAACAGGATATTTTCTCAATAGGGAAATCACGAAGAATTTGATTCCAAAACAAGCAACATAGTGAAAGTTGTAAAACAACATTGGAAATTTTTAAAGACGCTTGTGTAAAGCACACAGAGGCAACTGAAATAGGAGATTATAAGACAGGGAATAAACAATACGATATAATAGTTAGAGCTTATGATGATCTTAAATCTAAAAACGTTTTAGT
>JBDSFP010000402.1:0-2849 GCA_039919415.1 Aquaticitalea sp.
CAAAAAGCTTGATCAAAGTGATTCCAAAAGTAGAAAACGACGTGGAAAGTAAAATTGCAAAAATCCACTTCCAAAGAAACAAAATTTCCACTGAAACTTTTGTCGTTTACACATCCTTAAAACTGGATCTCAATATTCCTCCTCCTAAGTTTATTTGATTCCGAATTCCTCAATTTCAATTTCAAATTCAATTTCAATTTCTATTTCAATTTCGTTTGTACTGCATGGTTTTTTGCTTTGCATTTAACGAACTATTAGATAATCAAATCAAAAAATCAATGAAAAAAATAGTCATGTCCCTTTTGGGATTATTATGTGCAACAAGCATGTTAGCGCAAACTGGCCAATTAAAAGGAAAGGTCATCGATGCTATGACCAAAGAACCACTTTCCGGTGCCAAAATACAGAGCTACTATCAAAATCAATTAACAGCTTCTGATGATAACGGAATGTTCATAGTTAATTGTTCAGAAAACCTCAAATTGACCATCACTTATATAGGTTACGAAAAATCCACGCTTTCTATTTCAGATTGCAATGCAAGGCTCATAATTTCCTTAACGCCAGTAATGAGCGCATTAGATGAAGTGAGAGTGGATGCAACGATAAACAATGATCAGGAACACTTGGAAATTCCACGTGCAGAAGTGCAACTGAACACCGACGAACTTAAACGTGGCACAGGAATATTTTTTGATGATGCCATCAATGCCAACGTTCCCGGCGTGACGATGAACCGTCGTGCGGTTTCGTCTGGTCAGCAATTCAACATCAGAGGTTATGGAAATGGCGTTGGTTTTAGAGGTGCTTCCAATAATTTTGATGGCCAAGGTTATAAAGTATATTTGAACAACATTCCGATTACCGATGCCGAAGGTGTGACGCTTTTGGATGATATCGATTTTGGTTCTATTGGAAGCGTTGATGTAGTCAAAGGTCCTGCAGGTTCTTTGTATGGATTGGCAATTGCCGGAGCTGTAAATCTTCAAACCATTCGTCCTTCCAATGGACAAACTTCCCTAGAGCAAAAGACATTGGTGGGAAGTTACGGATTGGCACGTTTCACGACCCAAATCCAAATGGGAAAAGAGAAGACCTCACTCTTATTGAATTATAGCCATCAAATTTCAGATGGAATTCTTGACCATAACGGTTCGACTAAAGATTTCCTGAATATGGTACTCGATTTTAAGCCGAGTGAGAAACAATACATCTCCACCTATTTTGGATTTAGCAATAGTTATGATCAACGTGGAGGGGAATTGACAATCGAGCAATATGAAACTTTAGACTACAGCGGCAATGCACGATACATTAAAAATAATGCACATTCAGAAGTCATCAGTTTTAGAGCTGGTTTGAGCCACAACTACCAATTTACCGATTGGCTGGCCAATACAACTTCTGTATTTGGGACTGGCATCAATAGCAATGCAAGTTCGGCTGGCGGTTGGACAGACAAAGATCCAATCAATTTTGGTGCGCGTTCCACCTTTGATTTGAATTTCAATTTAAGTGAAACCATCAATTTAAAAGGTGTCGCTGGCTTTGAATACCAAGAACAACGCGCAGCGATCATCGGTTACAAGATGATTGAAAACCCTGCAGATCCAAATGGCTATAATATTATTGGAGAAACCCGAAGCAATCAATTTGCGGTCTCAAAAAACAGCTCCATTTTTACCGAATGGACCTTAAATTTGCCACAGGCTATCTCTGTTACCGCTGGCGTGAGTACGAGTGGCATGCGCATCAATTTGGAAGACAGATTGTATAATCCAGCTAGCAACAAAGCGAGAACAGTTGCTGCCAATTATACCGATTTGATTTCGCCGCATGTTGCCATCAATAAAGTTTTCAACGACAATGTATCTATCTACGCGTCTTACAGCAAAGGTTATAAAGCACCAGTAAGTGGTAATATTGTAATTTCTACAACAGGGGAATTGAACACTGGATTGGTTCCAGAAGTTGGTAATCAATTTGAAATCGGTTCCAAAGGAAATGTGTTCAACAACAAACTGCATTATCAATTGGCGGTGTTCAATGCTATTTTCAAGGATAAATTTACCAATGTGGCTGTGCCTTTGGACGCCAATACAACAGCATACACTTATATTGCCAATGGCGGAAAACAAAACAACAAAGGTGTTGAAGCATTATTGAAATACACCGCTTACGAATCAACTTCTGGGTTTTTCTCGAATGTGAGTCCCTATGCGAATGCGACCTATTCAAATTTTAAATATGAAGATTTTAGGTACCAGACTTTAAATAACGATGGTGATGCAGTTACTGCAGATTATAGCGGCAACGATGTTGCTGGCGTTGCCCCTTGGGTAGCCAATGCTGGAATTGATTTTGATTCCAATTCTGGACTTTATGGTACTGTGAATTTCGAATTTCGGGATACTGTTCCGTTTACCTCTGATGAAGTCAATTATGCGGATGCCTATCAATTGCTGAATGCCAAACTCGGTTTTAGAAAGTCCTTTGGGCGTTTGGATTTGGATCTATATACAGGCGTCAATAACATCACAGGAAAACAATATTACTACATGTTGTTTTTGAACCAATTGGAGGATGCCTATTTACCAGCTCCCAATAAAGCCAATTATTATGGTGGCATTAATTTGAAATATAATTTTTAAGGGTTGACGGAAATCTCCAGGCTTGTTACTTCCATTTTTTAAAGTGATAAGTCTGGGATTTTTTTATTATGAATATAAGCTTATGACGTGAACAAATCTACCTATGAATTCGACTATTCAATAGGGACAATAACCATATTAGTCCATATATTATGGATTATAGTGTATTTGAACAAAAATTCGAACATTAAAGAAAAA
>JBDSFP010000453.1:0-3364 GCA_039919415.1 Aquaticitalea sp.
GTGGTGGAGATTTGGAATTTGGTATTCATGCAATACAACCGAAAAGCCAATGGTTCGCTGGAAGCTTTACCTGATAAACATATCGATACAGGCATGGGCTTTGAACGATTATGTATGGTGTTGCAAGGTGTGCAATCCAACTATGATACCGATGTTTTTTCACCAATCATTCGTGAAATCGAGACCATTACTGACAACAAATATGGTACTGACGAGAAAGTAGATGTCGCCATTCGGGTGATTTCTGACCATGTTCGTGCGGTTGCATTTTCCATTGCTGACGGTCAATTGCCAAGTAACACGGGTGCTGGATATGTGATTCGTCGTATTTTGAGACGGGCCATTCGATACAGTTTTACATTTTTGGACCAAAAGGAACCGTTCATTTATCGGCTGGTCGATGTGTTGAGTGAGAAAATGGGAACTGCTTTCCCGGAATTGAAATCCCAAAAACAATTGATTGAAAATGTCATAAAAGAAGAAGAACACTCGTTTTTAAGGACTCTGGATCAAGGTTTGGTGTTGTTGAATCGTCTTGTTGAAGATTCAAAATCGGACACCATTTCAGGAGAAAAAGCCTTTGAGTTATATGATACCTATGGTTTTCCCATTGATCTGACCGCTTTGATTTTAAATGAAAACGGTTTAAAACTGGATGAAAAAGGTTTCAAAGAAGAATTGCAGAAACAAAAAGACCGTTCGCGTGCTGCAAGCGAAATGTCCACGGACGACTGGACGATTTTGGATGATGATGCCATTGAGGAATTTATAGGGTATGATTTTTTAGAAGCCAATGTCAAGTTGACACGATATCGAAAAGTCGTTTCTAAAAAAGATGGCGAACTCTACCAGCTTGTATTTAATTTGACACCTTTTTATCCCGAAGGAGGTGGGCAGGTTGGTGATAAGGGTTATTTGGAAGACGTTCATGGGGATGTAGTTTATATTTTGGATACCAAAAAGGAGAACAATGTCATCATCCATTTTGCTAAAACTCTTCCGCAGCATATCAACGAAACTTTTAAAGCCGTTGTGGATGCCAAACAACGTTATAGGACAGAATGCAACCATACCGCAACCCATCTGCTGCATCAGGCCTTGCGAGAAATTCTCGGCACACATGTCGAGCAAAAGGGAAGTGCTGTACATTCGAAATATCTGCGTTTTGACTTTTCCCATTATGTAAAATTGACCGATGATGAATTGCGTGATGTTGAAAATTTCGTCAATTCACAAATCGAAGGAAAATTGGTATTGCAGGAACGACGTAATATTCCTATGCAAGTTGCGATAGAGGAAGGGGCAATGGCTTTGTTTGGAGAAACATATGGCGATAACGTTCGAACCATCCGATATGGAAAATCTATGGAATTGTGTGGTGGAACGCATGTCAAAAACACAGGAGACATTTGGTATTTCAAAATCGTTTCCGAAGGTGCAGTTGCTGCTGGCATTCGACGTATTGAAGCGATTACAAATGACGCCGTGAAGGATTATTATCAGCAGCATGACAAGGCTTTTTATGAAATCAAAGGTCTTTTGAACAATGCGCAAGAGCCTATAAAAGCTTTGCAAAATTTACAGTCCGAAAGTGCCGATTTGAAAAAGCAAATTGAGCAGTTATTGAAAGACAAAACCAAAAACATAAAGGGCGAACTTAAAGATGAATTGACAGACATCAACGGTGTTCAGTTTTTGGCAAAAAAATTGGATTTGGATGCGTCTGGAATTAAGGATCTGTCTTTTGAATTGGGTCAACAGTATGATAATCTGTTCCTATTGTTTGCTGCAGAAAATGACGGAAAAGCATTATTATCCTGTTATATTTCCAAAGAATTGGTCGAAAGTAAAGCCTTGAATGCTGGAACTATAGTTCGTGAACTTGGAAAACATATTCAAGGCGGCGGCGGCGGACAACCGTTTTTTGCTACAGCAGGAGGAAAGAATGTTGATGGGATTGGGAAGGCTTTGGAGGCTGCGAAGGATTATTTGGTTTGATGTCTCGCAAAGTCGCAGAGGCGCAAAGAAAATAAGATATAACTGGATGACTGAATATAAAATTCCCATTTGATTGATAACTTTAGTGTTCCCATAAAAAGACATCTTAAGTATCGCTGGAAATTCAGGAACTTTTGAATTGACGCACAACTTTGCGCCCTTGCGGCTTTGCGAGAAATCATTTGAGACTCGAAACACAAAGAAAATAAGATGCAAGTGTTTGACCTAAAATGAAGTTAGTAACGGAATTACAAACTTTGCGTCTCTGCGACTTTGCGTGAAAAATAAATTTATGACTGAAAATGAAATCTCTCGTTTGATTGTTGACACTTGCTATCAAATTCATATTGAACTAGGGCCGGGTTTGCTTGAATCTGTTTATGAGGAAGTGCTTTGTTATGAATTGAAAATAAAGGGTTTAAATGTGGAAAGACAAAAAGCATTGCCAGTTATTTGGAAAGATGTTAAGTTGGACTTGGGTTACAGAACCGATTTAATTGTTGAAAATAAAGTAATCGTTGAAATAAAATCAGTAGAAGAAATCCATCCAGTCCATCCCAAACAAGTTTTGACTTATTTAAAACTTACAGGACTAAAACTAGGAATACTTATCAATTTCAACATTCCACTAATCAAAACAGGAATTACAAGAATAGTCAATAATTTATAAACTTTGCGCCTCCTCGCCTTTGCGAGAGAAAAACCGCCTTTGCGAGAGAAATAAATGAAACTCCAAACCCAAATACCAATACAAAAGCAACCTGACAATCAAATCGATTATCAATCCAAGCTTCTATTATTGGGATCATGTTTTGTAGAAAATATTGGAAATAAATTAGACTATTTCAAATTTGATTCTCTTCAAAATCCATTTGGTATTCTGTTTCATCCAAAAGCAATCGAAATATTGATTCACAATTCGCTTCACGAAAAAGAATATACAGAAAAAGACATCTTTTTCCATAACGAGCAATGGCATTGTTATGATGCACATTCGAAATTGAGTAATAATTCAAAAGAAAAATTACTGGAAATCTTAAAAATTCAACTCGACCTCACAGCAAAAAGACTTAACAACTCAACACACATCATCATCACTTTAGGAACTGCTTGGGTCTATAAACATTTCAAAACCAATTTACCTGTTGGCAATTGCCATAAAGTGGACCAAAAGGAGTTTGTAAAGCAATTAATGTCTGTAGAGGACGTGATAAATTCCGTTACAATGATAGTTCAACAAATCCATCAAGTCAATCCAACGGCTATTATCATTTTTACAGTGTCTCCAGTACGTCACATCAAAGACGGTTTTACTGAAAATAGCCAAAGCAAGGCACATTTGATTTCCGCGTTGCACCATTTCATA
>JBDSFP010000348.1:0-7445 GCA_039919415.1 Aquaticitalea sp.
GGCATCTACCCAACCGGATGTTTGCGTTAATGCAGGGCTGTCACCAATATAATATGGATTTTTTAAATTTCTAAAAAGTTCTTCGCAGGCACTGTTATCTGCAGAAGTTTCACAGACAGCCAATGGCGACTCAACTTTGATAAGGTTACCATTTACAGCTTTATTTAATTGTTCCCATTTCTCATGTGAAGGCCATTGAGCATCATTTGGTCTGACTCTTTCATAAGGGTTGGATTCGTTAAAATAATCCCAAGGAGAAGCAAATAATAAAGAACTGCCCATTGAAATTCCTGGTAACAATATTGCTCCTTTTATAAACTTTCTTCTACTTATTGACATAATAATATTTATTTTTTCAATGGATGCAAATATATATTGATTATAAAGATTGTAGGATGAATTTTACGACGGCCGTAACTATTATGACCTGAAATCCTTTGAATGTTTTATATCTGACGTAAAACGAATTTAAGCTATTTTTCTGTCAAAGTCAAGCGGTCTAATACCCAACACATCAATCCAAAATGTAATGTAATTGGATTTAAAAGGTCACGCAGAACCATAATTTCAGGAATTATGAAAATTTTTGGTAGAAATTTTAAACCATTAATTTTTAGATAAATTATTTATGCTGACTAAAAAGCCATTCCATCATCATGGGATCACTGTATGCCGCAATCCAGGAGAAATGTCCAGCTTTGGGATATTGAGTGAAACCCGGATGCGCTCCTGCTTTGGTTAAAGCTTCAATCATTTTCATTGAATTCGCTGGATCCACCGCAGGATCTAAAGCCCCATGAAAAATCCAGATTGGAATCTTGGCAATTGTGTCTGCTTTTGAAACATCGCCCGCGCCACAAACTGGAACCGCAGCAGCAAACAAATTTGGATATCTCATAATGGCATCATAGGTGCCAAAGCCACCCATTGACAATCCCGTGATATATATTCGGTTAATGTCAACAGGAAAATCTTTAATGGTTTTGTTAATAAGTTCAATCAAAAGCTGCATCGGTTTGCTTGGAGAAGGAAGGAGTGTCATCGTATCTTCATTTAAATTACTCCAAGACATATTTTCTGGACATTGAGGTGCAATGACAATAGGACGATATAATTTCATAGTGTTGTCGGAAGCAAAATTCAAAACTCCCCATTTTAATTGGGCTTCATTATCACTGCCACGTTCACCGGAACCATGAAGAAAGATGACCAAAGGATATTTGCTGGTCGTATCATAATCGCAAGTCAGCAGTCGATAATTTAGCGAATCTCCTTCTGCATTGGTGTATTTTTGAAAACTGAAGAGTGAGGATTGGGAAAACGAGTTTGAGAATATGAAGATGCAAAAAAGCGATAAAAATAAGGTTAATGAGCTGATTTTTAAAGATTTCATTTTAAACAGGAATTAGGATTTTTAAAGTGTTTATCAGTATCTTAAATGGCGACATTATTTCAAAAATTATTTAATAAAAGATGGTATTTTTTATTTATACTGAGAGCCCTTTTTAGATACTCATTTTGATTTTGTTGTAGTAGGTTAAAGGATTAGTATATTTTTTCATCCAGACTGCGTTTTTTATTTCTTAGGTATTGCTAAAGATGGTTAGTAACCTATCGCGGCTCCGTCCGGACTCGAAGAATCGGAAGCGCCTATCATAATATTATTTTTCGTATCCATTTGAATTCCCATCAATACACCTAATGAATTTGTGGGCACCAATATATGATTCATTTTTTCAAGAGCTTTTACCGTATCAGGAGATAAGAGTCCTTTCTCGTAAACGATTCTATCTGGCAACCATTGATGATGAATTTTCATGGCCTCAATGGCCTTGTTTATTTGCATGTCATAGGCTAAAACATCCAGTACAGTCTGAAAAAAAGTATTGATAATTGTTCTACCTCCAGGACTTCCAATTACAAGATAAGGTTTGCCTTCTTTCGCGACGATCGTAGGTGTCATGCTCGAAAGCATTCTCTTTTCAGGTTGAATGAGGTTAGGATTTGTTCCAACCAGGCCAGAGGTAGAAGTGTGACCTGGTTTTGGGTTAAAATCGCCCATTTCATTATTAAAAATAAAACCTAGCTTCGACGAACCCATCCCAGAGCCATAACTATGTTCCAAGGTGTAAGTCATTATTACGACATTGCCGTTTGCATCGGCCACAGACAAGTGCGTGGTGCTACTCCCATCATAAATCTGTCCAAATTTGGTAGAGTCGCTGACGGAGGCTCTTGACATATTAATATTGTCAAATCGCTTTTTGGCAAATGCCTTTGAAGTCAGCATATCTAATGGCATGTCTACATTAAAATCAGAATCTCCTAAATATTCCGCTCTATCAGCAAAAGCTCTTCGCATCACTTCAGCCACGAGATGAACATAAGCTGTAGAATTGAATTGTATGGTATCCAGATTGGCCAATTCCATGAGGTTCATCATTTCAATGAGTGCTACGCCTCCAGAACTAGGCGGGGCCATTGAGTAAATATCATAACCTTTGTAGGTTCCTTTTATCGGTTGTCTTTCAACTGCAGTATAGCGCTTAAGGTCTTCCATAGTCATGATGCCACCATTTTCCTTCATAAACGAAACTATTTCTTTTGCCACGTCTCCCTTGTAAAAACCGTCATGACCATGGTCCCTGATTTCTGATAAAGTTTTGGCCAACTCAGGCTGTTTCCAAAGTTCCCCGAACTGTGTTAGCTCGCCATTGTCTTTTCGGAAATAATTTTTCAAAAATGGAATTGGCGAATTGGCGTCAAAAAAAATGGCGTCTCTTGAAAGGCTCCATGTAAAAGGAAAACCATTTTCTGCAATCTCGATGGAGGGTTGTACCAAATCTGCCCATGGCAATTTTCCGTATTTTTGATGGGCAAGAAAAAGACCGGCCACTGTTCCGGGCACACCAACAGACTTTGCACCAATGTGATTATCGGTAGATTCCGCTCCATTCAAGTTTTTTCCTTTTTTAAGATTTCCATCATCATCCAGAAACATATCCGGAGATGCTGTAAGTGGTGCTTTTTCTCTAAAGTCAATAGTAGTTGTGGTTCCCGAAGAATCCATAAATACCAGAAACCCACCTCCACCAATATTTCCAGCGGAAGGATGGGTGATGGCCAATACAAAAGCAGTGGCGACCGTAGCATCGATTGCATTCCCTCCTTTTTTTAGGATATCAATCCCCACTTCTGAAGCTATTTTACTGCTTGATGCAACAATGCCGTTACGTGCAAACGTTTGACCAAAAGCATCATTGACTTGTAGGGAAACTAATAGAAATAGCAAGCTGATAATCGATGGATTTATGCGTGTCATAAGAATAGTTTATAAAAAAAAGATATGAAAACGATTGAATATTTTATATCCAATACTTAACGAAGTTAATCTATTTTTCTGTCAAAGTCAATTTGGCTACAAATACCACCAAGCCCAATACATCAATCCAAATTGCAAAGGAATCCGCAGTATCAAAATCCATTTCGGAATTCCTGCAGCTGCTTTTTCACTGGATAACATATAAAAATGAACCAGTAGAAAAACTGCAAGCATCGCAATAATGCCATAAATAGAAAGGACTTTTGTGGCTTCAAAACAAAGCCCGATGCCGAGCAAAATTTCGGCAACGCCACTTGATCCAACCAACAGTTTGTGGTTTGGTAAATAACGTGGCATGATCCGCATGTACATTTTTGGTTTCAAAAAATGATTGATTCCAGCAATAATATAAATTCCAGCCATAAGGTACAAATGCCAAGGCTCATTCATCTTTATAGACGCTAAGTGAGAGCCCGATTCCATAATTGTTAAGTCCAGCTTTTAAGAGTCCTGATTTGACATCGCTCCCTTTTTCGAATCTTGACCACTTGTTATCGTTTAAAAACACACGTTTGATAAAGGTTCTGTTTTCTGGAATTTTGTCCGTGAAGGGCAACAAAGGTCTAAAGTTGGTGGGAATTTTGACAATGTCTTTTCCCGATTTTATTTCCTTGTATTTTTTGTTGGGAAGTAATTTTCCAGCATCATCCGTATAGCCCAATACTTGTATCGAGATAAAAATTCCATCGTCAGGCATAAAGATATCGTACTCGGCAACCTCCAAATCATAAACATCGCCCCCTTTTTCTGTCGCTCTAAAAACGATGGTTTCATGTATCAATTCCTTGCCCGGTAAACCATTATTGTTGCTGTAAAAATTAGCTTTGAACAAGGTAGTGAATTTATATTTTTCAGCGTTTGCTTTTTTCCGTTGTTCCCAATCCTTGGATTCCAAAGTGATGGGAAAATGGACAGCTGTTATTTTTTTTTCCTTGTCATCTTCATTTGGAAAGTAAACTGCAATTTCCGATTCTATCGTGGGAAGCCAACAGTGATAATAATCATCATCGAGATAGGGTTTGAGGGTTTCTTCCTTGTATTTTCGGTCTATTTTGGCACGAATGACCACTTCGTTAAGTTCATCAATGTTTTGTTCCATCAATAAAAGTGAAGGTAAATTAGAGGTGGCAATCGTAAATGGTTTATAGCCCAATGCCGACACAAAAAGTGTATCGACATCAGGATATAGTTTATTTGTAAAAAAAAAAGTGCCTTCATCATCTGCAAACATCCCATTGCCATTGCCGAATGAGATAGTGGCAAACGATACTGGAATTTTGGTTTGTTTATCTTGAATAGTGGTTTGGCCAAACAAACAGCGTATGGAAAGGATACAAATAAATGTGATGCAAGACTTACTTCCCATTGTCTTTAACGGTTGTTATCCAGGTATCGATTTTTTGTTCCAACAATTCCAAAGGCAAACAACCAGATTCCAATACTTGGTCATGGAATTTTCCAATGTTGAATTTGTCGCCCAATTCTTTTTCGGCTTTTGCTCGCAATTGGCGAATTTTCAGTTGACCGATTTTATAGGACAAAGCCTGACCAGGATTGGCCATATAACGTTCTATTTCGGCCGTGATGCCTTCTTCGCTTTCCGCTTCATTTTCAAGTGAATATTTAATCGCCTGTTCACGCGTCCAACTTTTGCTGTGTAATCCGGTATCCACTACCAAACGGATGGCTCTGTGCATCTCTGCACTCAACATTCCAAAATATTGATAAGGATCTGTATATAATCCAAGTTCCTTCCCAAGAGACTCAGAATATAAAGCCCAACCTTCGCCATACGCACTGTACCAAAGGGTTTTTCTGAAATCCGGAAGGTCTTTATTCTCTTGTTGTAAGGATATTTGATAGTGATGTCCAGGAATGGCTTCATGCAAAAACAGCGATTCGTCAGAAAAAATATTATATTTTTTAGCATCTACAATCGGCACATAAAAAATGCCAGGCCGTGTGCCATCCAAAGAGCCAGGATTATATTCAGCACTTGCGGAAGCTGCTCGAAAGGCCTCAGTTTGTTTGACCTCAAATGGTGTTTTTGGTTTGATGTCGAATAATTGATCCAATTGTGGCTGCATCGTTTCATGGATTTTGTTGAAATGATCAATAATCTGTTGTGGAGTTGTAAAAGGCATCAATTCTTTTTTGTTTCGCACGTAATTAAAAAAGGAAATCAAATCGCCTTTGAAGCCAACCTGTACTTTTACTTTTTCCATTTCTTTCAGGATGCGAGAAACTTCACTCAAACCCAATTGATGAATCTCATCAGCCGTCATATCTGTTGTGGTATACAATTTTATTTGATGTTGATAGTAAGCATCTCCATCAGGAATCGCAGCAATTCCACTTGTTGAACGCCCAGCCTTTAAATAGTCCGTGGACATATATTGATACAATTTAGAGTAGGCAGGAATGATTCTATCCTTAATATAGGTTTTGTATTGATTGGTCAACTCTTCCTTGTCTTTGTCTGAAAAACTGTCAGGGAAATTCTTGATTGGTGAATAAAACAGATGTTCCTCAATGTTCGAATTGGTCATCGCCTGCAGTTGTGGCAATACTTTTTTGATGAGCGAACTTGGAAGCACATCGCCTGCTTTGATTCCTTCTTCCATTCTTGTTTGCGCAGAATTCATCCAATCCAAATAGCCGTCCAAGCGTTTGATCCAGTTTTGGTAATCTTCCAAGGTTTTAAAGGGCTGTGCGCTGCTGCCACTTGCATATTGACCAATAATCAATTGCGATGTCCACATCTGGTTGATTGGTTTGTAATCTTCCCTAAACTTGAGACGGTCAAGGTTGATATCACTTTCCCAAATGAGAATTTTTTTGCTCAATAGTTCACTTTTGGATAAATCTTCATCTTTGTAATCCGTCATTTTTTGCTTATAATCTGTGTAGAAGGATTTTTCTTTTGCCTTGAATTCATCCGTTAAAACATTTGTAAACTGGTCATTGTAACGGTTGTCACCAGCACTTGTGGCATTCATTGGGTACATTTTTAAGGTCTGTTGATAATAATTATCGAGAACGGTGTCAAAACTCATTTTTTCAGTTTTCATAGCTGAATCGGTTACAGGTGTTTCTTTTTCTTTTTTACAGGCGGTACATAAAATAGCAAGACATAATAAAGTGATGACTTTTTTCATTGTTGGAAGATAGTTTATTGTTTGAAGTCCTAAAGATACTTTAAATTGAATCAAAAAAAAACTGCCTTCGTTTGTGAAAGCAGTTTTTAGATTGGTTGGTTGTAAGTTGTTATTCTTTATCCAAATTTTTGGTCATGTTGAAGCCAATGAATAACCCGATACCTGCCATTAAGAAAATTGTTCCTGTGTACAAGGGCCCTTCTTCGAGAGTTGTCAAGCTTTCAAGAATGGAGGCGATAAAAATGCCAAATCCAACTCCCATTGATAATAGAGCCAAGTTTAAAATGAAAACTTTCCAAATGGGCGCTGTGTGTGTTCTACCCCTCACAAAAATACTTGCATCAGCACCTTTCTCAATAAGTGCCAAGCGTTCTTTGTTTCGTGTTGAAAAGTAGAGATAAAATACTCCGAAAATTGCTCCAAATATGATTGGAATGATAATTAATTCTGATCCCATGATTGTTCGTTTTTAATTGATTAATTTTAATGTGTTCATAGCTTATGACGACAGCTTTCAAATGATGGTTACAACTTTTTCAAATTATTTTTTCAAGTTCCTTGTAACCGAAGGAAACAGTTGGTCGTCAAACTATATAATGACCACCAACGACGAATACATCATCACTAAAATCCTTGATGGCGATGCCAAGGCATTTGCTGTGTTGGTGGATCGCTATAAGGATTTGGTGTTCACATTGGCGATTCGGATGTTAAAACATCGAGAAGAAGCGGAAGAAGTTTCTCAGGATACTTTTATCAAGGTTTATAAATCCTTGGGAAATTTTAAAGGTGATTCAAAATTTTCGACTTGGATTTACAAGGTGACGTATTATACATGCTTGGATCGAATCAAAAAGAACAAGCGCCAAATGAGTGAAGTAGCTATTGATGAATTTACCGAACAT
>JBDSFP010000009.1:0-3241 GCA_039919415.1 Aquaticitalea sp.
ATGCGGTAATACATATAATCACCTACATGTTCCGGACGCACATAGTCACCTCCGAGGCAAATCTTATCATTAGGATCAAACGAATTTACTACCGTTTGCTCCAATGTCGCTTCATCATTTGTCGCAACTTCGTCTTGAGCAATGTTTGCCACTGCTGAAAATTTCAATACATCATTGGCATTCAGTGGTGGCGTATCGGTAGGGGTGTTTAAGTTTAGTTTTACAATATATTTAACTTCAGATAACGGCAATAAACCCTCAACATTCCATGTCACCGAGCCAAAACCTGCGCTTTCGGCCAAAGGGGTACTTTGGATATATTCCGCCGTAGCGGCATTGTACGTAAATCGTACAGTACCTGTTGCCGTTTGATTGCCATTGTTCCTAACCAAAACTTTATAATAGGCGTCAAAACCTGGTCTCGCTCTGTCAATTGGCACTATTACAACCGACAAATCATGGTGGCTTCCCACTGCGGTCACACAGAAATTCTGGTTTGCATAATTCGTTGCCGATGGCATATTCAGACTGATATTTGATGGCGAAACGCTGAACCAAGTCGGATTATCAAGTATAGGCGTGATAACACTTGTGCCATTTTTGAGCATGACGCCATGGTAACCATTGGAACTGGAATAATAAGAACTTTGGTTCGTACCGTTCAGCAGTTTGTACTTAAGGTACGGAAATCCGGGATCGGCATCGGTACACCCATTATTTTGCAAGTCAAGTCGGGTATAGCCGTTTACAAGGTAGCTATCAGTACCGAGCAAGCGAATCATGTTAGTCTTATTAGACTGACCTCCAATATTTCCATAATCACCACAGTGCAAGATCATACCGTCAGGTTGCTGCACTACCCTGCGCACCGCCGAATATTCTGTAAGCCTAACGCTAGTACCAGTCGTCGATGGCGAAAAAGAATAGGTTACTGAACCGTTTGGTAACAGCATAGCAATACCATAAATACTGCTCGCGCTAAAATTACCTCCAATCAGGATATTGCCGTTAGGTCGCACCAAAATGTCATTTACCACAGGTTCTGTGTCATATATTGGAGATGTAAACGTGTTGTCATAACTTCCGTCGGGGTGCAGCCGTGCTAAGCTCTTAGAATTGTTTCCGTCGCATTTATCGAACCTTCCGCCCACCAGTATTTTTCCGTCAGGCTGTAATGCCAATGAAGACGTATAACCATTCCGACCTGTAAAACTTGTGCTGATATCAAATGTTGGATCTATTGTGCCGTTGGCATTTAGTTTTTCAATATTGTAGTACGTAACCGCCCCTCCTGGATCTAACATTGAGCCGGCTACAATCAACTTGCCATCAGGCAATACCAATACGGCCCTGCAAGACTGTATTTCGGGATGCTCATCATAAAAAGTGGTATCTAAAGCACCATCGGCGGTCAGGCGAAGCAGTTTTTTAGAAGAGTCATTTCCAACCAGTAACTTCCCGTCTGGCAACAAGGTCAAACAGTAGATATAAGAAGATGTTGGCAAAGCTGGCGTGTCGAAGGTTGTATCAATACTACCGTCGGTGTTCAGCCGAATCATAGGTTTGATTACACCTGCTACGGTAAATTGGGAGCCCAATATAATTTTGCCATCGGACTGTATCAGTATCAGACATTTATGCCCATTTGCCGTATTATCGGTCAATATCTTAAAAGCAGCATCACTCGAACCGTCTGCATTGAGTCGTTCTATGGTTCGCGTCCATCCCGTATCGTAATCATATTGGGTAGCCTCAATGACAATTTTGCCATCGGACTGAAGCGCCATATCGTTGACTTGTTTTTCATAATTATTCCAAACCGTAGCAGGAATAAACCCCGGATCGGCACTAGCTGCATTTTGCGCTTGAAATAAAGCAGGAAGCAATAACAGTGAAAGTAATAGTTTTCGCATATTTCAGATTTTGGCCAAAGATAGTAAAGTAATGATAAGAAACGTATTTAAATTGCAAGTGATGTGGAAGTTTAATGTGTAGTTATAGAACTTTCGGGGGTTCCATTCTTTATTCTTTATCGCTACTTTTTGTGACACATTTTGAATACCATCATTGCGCCACCAAATTCCATCACATCAACATTAAACAATGTAAGAACAAAGACATCCTGATTAATATTTCCTTGAATTTTATCAAAAATTTATATTACAAAATAAACTGGAGTTGCTGCCTTTTTCGCGACTAAAAGCTTAGGCAGTATTGATGAGAAAGTGCAAAAAAGAAGGATATAGCACTTAGAATTTCTTATTGAAAGCTAACTTTATGAGTGCTAATTTTTACGGCATGAAAAATATAAGAAGAACATTCACATTAGGCTTCAAGATTCTGGCCGCCACCATGAGCATCCACCGCGGAAGATCAACCAAAAAATATCCCGTAGGGATTAAACTTTTTAAAGTCAATTTATTTATTGAATTATTAAACTAGCAACTTCAATTAACTACTAATCTCTTTTGTGTTTTCCACAACATTTAGTCTTGATCCCATTTTACCCATAACCTCAGAAAAAGTTATGGAATATCTTTTACGAAAAATCACACAAGTATTAAACTCCTTTTCAATTCCAAACAGAAAATTTAAAGCAAGCCTGTACAGATATTAATGTAGTCATGAGCAAGGGTCTTCTATTTAGTAATCAACACAATACTGGTTTTAGCATACTGGTTAATTGCAATTTTTACCTCATCAAAATTGGGTGCTGAGAGTTTTGGTTTATAATTTTTAGAAAATCCAAATCCTTCTGTCGGATAACCAATAATATTTCTATCACATTTTCCGTTGTTATTCAAGTCTTGATAAACAGCAATAGCATAATTGCCATCCGGTAGGTTTTTGAACGTGTAGACTACTTTATTTTCTGAAGCTTTTACTTTTCCGGTGGCAATCTGTGACTCATTATCAAGAAATCCTTTCTCTTTATCGTACAATCCAAAAAAAACAGATCCTTTCCCGGGTTTTACGCCCGATACTTCAACGCTGAAATTATGTTGTGCAAAAAGTGCTGAATTAACTGTTACAAGTACTATTAAGCTTATCATTTTAATTTTCATAAGTAATATTATTTAAGATTTACAATAGAACCTTTTCTAGCTTCTCTTTCTCTAATTGGTTAAAAAAGTGATTCATTTTTTTAAGATTCCCTTTTTTAAACGCCTGGTAGGGTTCTGATTGTGAAAGCAGCCATTTTTTTATAATACTTTTAAAAATGAAGGTAATTTTTTTTTGG
>JBDSFP010000058.1:0-2932 GCA_039919415.1 Aquaticitalea sp.
TCTTTAGTCATCATGCGCATTTTCGCTTTGAGGTCTTCTTTGTAAGGTTCTAAAATAGTTTCTGAGGTACGTCGAATATTGATGATATTATTAAAATGGGCATCGACATGATCATCGACGATATGTTCTTCGATGCAGATTACCAAAAGATGCGAGGCTTGCACTACCTGTGCCTGTCCAAATGCAGCTTTCTGCAATTTTTCTCTAAGGGATTTTTCCTGAATGACCAACATTTTGAGGGTTTGTAATCCAAAAGAGGTGGCGGTAAGATTAAAAGCCTGTTTAAGTATATTCAGTTTTTCCCCCGAAAGTATTTTGGAAGGGTCAAACTTTTTGGTGGCGTATCGCCATTCCAAACATTTTATAATATCCATTGGAAATGATTTTATTTTACAAAAGTAGTAGAAATTACTTAAAAATATGAATGTCCATCGTCATTCGGAATAGAAGTGTTTTGGTATCCCGAATTTTATCTGTGTTTTTTTGACGGTAAGGAATTAATTTATGAAGCGACAGAAACAAAATACAAATTTCAATGATCATGAAACAAATTTTTGGAACCTTAATGATTCTATTTACTGCGCTTACCATGGCACAAGAGTCTTCCAGTTTAAGGCAAAAGCAATTCAATTTGGATGATAACTTGGCAATAAAAGGCTACGATCCAGTATCTTACTTTATTCAAGAAGAACCAGAAGAAGGTAAAAACAACATAAATACGGAATACAATGGTATCATTTACCACTTCTCTAGCGAAAAAAACAAAACAACCTTTTTGGAAAATCCTTCAAAATATGAACCCCAATATGGTGGTTGGTGTGCTTATGCTATGGGCGATGATGGGACCAAAGTTTCAATCAATCCGAAATCCTATAAAATTGTTGATGACAAACTCTACCTATTCTATCATACCTTATTCAGCAATACCTTAAAATGTTGGAACAAGGATGAAACAAACTTAAAAAAGAATGCAAACATTAACTGGAACAAAACAACCACAAATTAAAACCATGACAAAAAAAATCTTATTGATCGTATTGAAATTGATACCAAGTATCATCATGCTGCAAACCTTGTTTTTTAAGTTCACAGCATCCGAGGAAAGTGTTTATATATTCTCCAAATTAGGAATGGAGCCTTATGGAAGAATTGGAGTAGGAATCATGGAACTCCTTGCCGTTATCCTTATAATGGTAACTAAGACCAGATTTTATGGAGCCGCTTTGGGCGTTGGTATTATGGTGGGTGCTATATTTTCCCATTTGTCAGTTCTAGGTATTGTAGTGCAGGATGATGGAGGTTTACTTTTCACCTTAGCAATCGTCACTTTAATTTCATGTTTAATATTAATGTATATTTACAAAGATCAGGCATTAAAGTTATTAAATAAGAAATAAAACATTTATGATTCAAACTGCAATCGAGGTACTTGATAGATTGGAGAGGGTATTGATACAAGTCGCACAAGATGAGTATACAAAGCCTTGCAAGCACATAGAGAATGTGTCCATCGGTCAGCACACAAGGCATATCATTGAAATGTTTGAATGCCTTTTGACAGGTTATGATGAAGGAGTTATTGATTATGATGCAAGACAAAGGGATTTATTGATCGAAATCAATTTGGCAACGGCGATCGAGAAAATTCAACATATTAAAGCCAACATTACCAAATCAGACAAACCGCTTCAGTTACATCAAAGTTTTGATGGGAAATCGTTTCTTATTTCAACAAATTATAGACGAGAATTGCTTTACAACATAGAACATTCCATACATCATGAAGCCTTGATAAAAGTGGGATTAAGAAGCCTGACTGATATTTCGGTTGACACATCTTTTGGCGTTGCGTTTTCAACGTTAGATTATAGAAAACAATGTGCACAGTAAGTTTTGTAAATACTACATCAGGTATGGTCATTACCTCCAATCGAGATGAAAACATCGATAGAAAGCAAGCCCTAAAACCTTCTATTTACATATTGAACGAAAAGAAGGTCTGCTATCCAAAAGATGCTGAAGCTGGAGGTACTTGGTTTGCGATGGATGAACAAGATGGTGTTATTGTTCTCTTAAATGGCGCCAAGAAAAAGCACATACGACTTCCTAATTATCGAAGGAGCCGCGGTTTGGTTGTTTTGAAGCTAATCGCTTCCCGTTCATTTTTAAAAACATGGCAGGAAATGGATTTAGACGATGTGGAACCTTTTACCTTAATTATGTATCAAGATGATCAATTATATGAAACTATCTGGGATGGACGCTCAAAGAGTTCTAGTCAACTGAATATTCAGTTTCCACACATTTGGTCTTCAGTTACGCTTTATTCAAAGGAGATAATGAAAGAAAAAGAACACATTTTTTCTTCATTTTTAAATAACTCAAATGTCAATCCAGATACTTTATTGGATTTTCATCGATATAACGAAGACTTGACCATCAATCGCAAAAATGGTGTAAAAACTCAAAGTATAACCCAATGGTTTCATCAAAAGGATAAAAATGAAATGACGTATGTCGATTTGAACGATCAATCAAGCTCAACAACCAAATTGAAGCGCTCATGAAATCATTTTTTCATAAGATATCGCATTGGGAATATTGGCCGTTACAGTTGGTGTACGCTCCAATTATCCTTCTTTGGCCTTATTTTGCAATCAAGGCTCGTTCCTTATTCTTTTTCAGTGCGGCAAATCCAAAAATGAAAAATGGCGGTTTTTTAATGATTAGTAAACAGAAGATATATGATTTGATTCCAAAGCAATATTATCCAAAAACTTTACTGATTCATCCAAAGGAATCCTTAAAATCCATAAAAGAAAAATTGGCCGAATCCCATCTTACCTATCCTCTCTTTTTAAAACCGGATATTGGGCTTCGTGGCATGGCAGTAAGGAAAATATATTCGGAAGATGAGCTGGAAAGTTACCAT
>JBDSFP010000062.1:0-2764 GCA_039919415.1 Aquaticitalea sp.
CCGGTGATCCAAATTTTAACGGATGGGACCATAAAGCGGAGAAAGGTCAAATGGATGAATTGTATATTTTCGGAAAAGCACTTTCCGCTCAAGAAGTCATATTGTTGATGAACGATGGACAATAATAAAATATGCTGAACTGTTAATTGGATTTGAACTATTTGTATGGTCTAAAGGTGTTGTCGCGGCACTTTCTTAAAAAGAATTCTTGGCTTCTATGTTCTGAATAAAGATAATGTGTTATATGCCCTTTTGATTTATTGCAAAAATTATACAATATTTGAATTAGTCTATTTACTTTTTTTAGCTGCATTTCTCCCAAGAAATGCAGCTAAAATTTATTAACCACATTTATTATGAATTGCCATTTACCCAAAATAGCGACGATTTTGATGATTTGTTCATTGCTTTTATTTACCTGTAAATCAGATAAGAAAAGTATTAAGGATATGGCTTCAAAAACCGACCGGAAGACCAGATATTCTAACGAACAATTGTTGGATACGGTGCAAAAACAAACCTTCAATTATTTTTGGGAAGGCGCTGAGCCCAATTCTGGTTTGGCGCGCGAACGTCTCCACATGGATGATTTCTATCCCACTTCACCAAAAAATACAGTCACTATAGGAGGATCGGGCTTTGGTTTTATGGCAATTCTCGTGGGCGTCAAAAGAAATTTTATCACTCGTGAAAAAGCTTTGAACCGCTATATAAAAATGGTCGAATTTCTTGAAAAATCAGACCGTTTTCATGGAGCTTGGCCACATTGGCTCAATGGAGAAACAGGTAAAATTGTGCCTTTTAGCAAAAAAGATACAGGCGGCGATTTGGTGGAAACCTCTTTTTTGATGGAAGGGATGTTAACTGTTGCGGAATATTATAAAAATGGCAATGAACAAGAAAAAGAGTTGGCTGCCAAAATTGATAAACTTTGGAAAGAAGTGGAATTTGATTGGTATACCAAAGGCGAAGATGTTCTTTATTGGCATTGGTCACCAACCGATAACTGGGACATGAACTTTCCCGTTGGAGGTTATAACGAATGTTTGATCATGTATATCTTGGCGGCAGCGTCACCAACACACCCCATTTCAAAAGAAGTATATGATAAAGGTTGGGCGCGCAATGGTAAAATTGTTTCAAAAGATTCTATGTACGGGATTCCTTTGGTGCTCAATTACTATGAAAACGACGACACACCCATCGGTCCTTTGTTCTGGGCACATTATTCTTATTTAGGCTTGAATCCAAAAGGATTGAAAGACCAATATGCAGACTATTGGGAATTGGTCCAAAACCAAGCCAAAATCCATCATCAGTATGCGGTGGAAAATCCTGAACACTTTGAAGGTTATGGAGACAGTCTCTGGGGCTTGACCTCAAGTTACTCCATAAATGGATATGCGGGACACAGACCTGGCGATGATTTGGGCGTAATATCTCCAACCGCTGCCTTGTCATCTTTTCCATACACTCCGGAGGAAAGTATGAAAATGCTGAAATATTTATACACAAAACAAGATACACTCATAGGCAAATACGGACCTTACGACGCCTTTAGTTTAGATAAAAAATGGTACGTCCCTCGTTATTTGGCGATTGATCAGGGACCTATACCAGTGATGATTGAAAATTACCGTTCGGGGATGATATGGGATTTATTTATGAACAACAAAGATGTTCGATATGGTTTGGATAGATTGGGATTTATCTATGACGTAAAATAGTTGGAATTATAGGTTTTATCAGAACCAAGAAATTAGAAATTGCCAAAATTACAATAAAAAAAAATTGAAGAAAATGAAGAAGTTAACTTATTTAGTATATCTATTCCTGATTATAAATTCCTGCTCTAAAAATTCGCCTTCAGAACCTTTTATTCCACCAGATCCTGTAGACGATGTTCCCGATCCTGTTAACACAATAACTGATGAAGAATTGATGGATTTGACACAGGAATCGACCTTCAAATATTTTTGGGATTTTGCCCAAACCAATTCCAAAGCTGCCAGGGAACGTTACCATCCTACGAATCCATCCTTAGACCAAAATATTGTCACTACCGGTGGAAGTGGCTTCGGACTTATGGCAATTTTAGTTGGTATCGAACGAGGTTATGTTACGAGAGGGGAAGCAGTGGCTCGTTTGAAAACGATTCTTACATTTTTTGAAACTGCAAATCGTTTTCATGGTGCTTGGCCGCATTGGATCAATGGCACCAATGGAAGTGTCATTCCGTTCAGTCCTCAAGACAATGGAGGTGACTTGGTGGAAACTGCGTTTTTTACGCAAGGTCTAATTTGTGTTAAAGAATATTTTAAAAATGGTTCTACCGAGGAAATTGCTTTGTCTGACAAAGCCGATGCCCTTTGGAAAGGTGTTGAATGGAATTGGTATACTCAAGGTCAGAATGCCCTTTATTGGCATTGGAGCCCTAACTATGGGTTTGCCATCAATTTAAAATTGCAAGGGTATAACGAAACACTCATCACTTACATTTTGGCTGCAGCATCCCCAAATTTCCCAATTACATTGGCCGCTTATACTCAAGGTTGGGCGAATAATGGCGGGATTATTTCGGCAAATACCCAATACAATATTCCATTGATTCTGAAACATTCAGGATCAGAACAATTTGGTGGCCCCTTGTTTTTTGCACATTATTCCTATTTGGGATTAAAACCTTTGGGTTTGAGTGATCAATATGCCAATTATTGGGACGTGAACGTTAATCACACCAATATCAACTATCAATATTGCGTCA
>JBDSFP010000211.1:0-5136 GCA_039919415.1 Aquaticitalea sp.
TCTTTACCTCGTTCGCTTTTGCAATCATATGATTGAATTTTTTGGTTTCTTCTTTTTCATTTTCATTATGTGTCAGCCAAAACAATTCCAATTGGTTCAATAAGGTCAAGGCTCGTTCGGTTGGATAGTTTTTAGCCGTTCGAATTTTCAATGCATCCTCAAAAAAATCATTGGCTTTATCATGATTACTATGCAATTTTGCTGGTGGAAAATTCATCAAGGCTGTTGCATAGTTGTGGCTTGCCATGGCATAATCGTAAGGATATTCTTCTTTGGTGTAGATTTCCAGAGCATTTTTAAAAGACGATGCGCTGAAGGCCGTCCAGATTGGTTTTTCTTCTGATGTCACCGGAATTTCAGAATATATCATTGCCAAATGGTGATGCACATCTGCAAATTTTTTGGGATGTGTGTCCTTTTTGAAAACTTTCAACGTGTCCTGAAAGGCATTAATGGCAGCCTTGTAATATTGAGGACTTCCATTTTTGGACCAGGTATAAAGAAGTATTGCTTTCTTCAATCCTGCTTCTCCCAAAAACTCTGGAATGTCTTCCTGTTTAAAGTATTGAATGGCTTTGTTTATCATCTCTTTCGACTGAATGAAATCGTTTTTGAAATTGGCGATTTCAGCAGCATCAGTCAAGACGAGACCTGCGTTCACTTTTAAATGTTTTGACTCGTAAAAGGCGATGGATTCCAATTGCAAGGATAAAATTTCATCCAATTTTTCGCCGTCATAAGGAATTGTCAATCGATTTGTATAAATTGAGGCTAAATGAACATTCATTGCATTGATGGCCTCCTCTGAAATCGCTTTATTTTTTAAGGCTTCCAAAACGTTCTTTGCTTCTTCAATTTGACCTCCATCGAGCAACAGATTCAAATAATGCTTTCCTGAAAAGACTCGTAATTCATCATTTCCAGCAGCATCAATTGCAGACTTGTAAAGGTCCTTCAATTGCTCAAATGCCAATTGATTTTTCACAATTCCGTAATGATACATGATTGCCAAATTATGCTTCGAAGTATTTTTGGCAAAAACCAGCATTTCATCCGAAAGTTCATAACTATACTGGAGATGTGTGGTAATCAATAAATTGGTATATAAATCAGATTCTTCAGATACAAAATCAAAAGATTTTTGGTGGTTTTTCAACTTTAGAAATAGCAATGCCAATAAGTTATTTTGGGAATACTCACAATTCGGAAACACATAAGGCGGCATGGTGTCATGCCAATCCAAAGGCAGAATGATTTGATTGTCCTCAACAAGAATTAAGTCGTTTTGTAGCTGGATGGTAACGAGTTCATCCACTACAACGACCAGTTCCTCCAATCGATCGATGGAGTCAATAATCCTGCGAATTTCTGGTTTTAAATCAGTTGTCGTTAATATGGTAATCATCGTGATTCACTTTTTGTGTTCCTCGTTCATCTTTTGCAGCGGTTCGTCTCATGTTGTCCGCATAAATATTAGCCATTTTTTCTGAATGATAATCGGCAATTTTCCGTACCAAAAAATGTTTCGGATCTTTGGTATCTATAAAAACCAGCGACACTTCCCATCGGCCTTTATATTGAAATACATCCACATGCACAGCGGAATCTTTCAGCCATTGTTCTTCCTTATCTGTCTTTTTGGTAGGCATTTGGTATTGAGATATTACGTTATTGAGATATTGAGTTATTGATTATTGCGGAATTAACCAAATAACTCAATATTTTATAACTTTTTTATTACATAGTGATTTTGAGCAATTCTGTCTTATCGATTATTTCGTATTCCAATTCCTTATCGGTTTCATCCAAATCATTATCGATTAAAATCCCACCGATATCAATTGTTTTATCCCCTTCTAAATTACGAGCTTTTAAAATATATTGTTCGGGTTTATGCATTTTTTTGAACCATTGACTCGTCACTGGCGTAATTAAAATTTGATGCTGCCCTTCATGATAAAATAAATAAACATGTGTAACTTCTGAAAAAAGTCTAGTAACAACCTCTTTATCTAAAAATAAATGAGTGCTTTTTAATGTGATTTTTGAGCTCAAGATGGAATCGTTATGCCCAAATCTTCAAGTATATGTTGGACCACTTTATCGCCTGCTTCTTTGACCGTTTCACTCAATTCAATCTCCAATTTTGTATTTTCAATCGCAATCAAATACACTTGAATGTCTTCTGGATATTCTTCACGCAATATTTTTTTAGCATAAGACAACGCCTGATTCCATTTGATACTATGTAAAAACACCATTGGGTCATCTTCCGGCGCAGCCAAAACCTCCTCGGCTGGCACTTTGAAAAGTGTTCCCACTGATTCATTGGAATTGATCACACCATCCACCATAATAATACGTTGATGGCCTTTCAATCCAAACAAAACCTCAAAGGCACCAGTTCCCATATCGAAAATACTGATGTCCTCATTTTCAGATAGCATGCCTTGTAATTGTTCAATGACATAAATTCCAATGGCATCGTCACTTCTTACCGGATTACCAAATCCCATGATGGCTGTTTTCATTTTCATTCTTATTGAAATATAAGACCTGAACGATTTGTTGAAATCAGACAGGTCTCATAATAAATAATTTATAGAATTTTATTTCACTACAATTTGAACCTCGAAAGTTCCAACCCACTTTTATCATCATGTGCATGAACGGTACAAACCAAGCATGAATCAAATGAGCGCGCCACCAGTCCAACTTCCACTGGGTCGTTCGGGTCGTCAATTGGCGTACCCAATAATGCGGACTCAATAGGACCTGGATTGCCGTCTTTATCTTGTGGACCAACATTCCATGTGGTCGGAGCAATCACCTGATAATTTTTGATGACACCATCCTTGATTTCAATCCAATGTGCCAATGCACCACGAATGGCTTCTGTTGCTCCAAAACCGAATCCATCTTTTTCTTCTGGTTTGATATAGAATTCGCCGTCGAGGTCAATTTCCCTTAACCATTTGTCAATACTTGTATATTGAATGGTCGTTTCATGCATTCGCGCCAAAGACCTTACAAATACACTTGGTCCGATTTGCTTCATAATGTCACCAAACAATGGATCTCTCGTCTGATGTGGAAGGTTTGCGGGATTGGCATACATGACGCATCTCGCCAAAGGTCCGGCTTCACAGGCCATTCCGTCATAACGAGGGGATTTTGCCCAACTGTATTTCCCGGAAAAATCCGTTTCGTCCAAAGGTTGTGATTTTACAGGATTAGGCAGTGGTTCTTTCCAAGGATGTAGTCCATCTTCTTGATTATCATACCAGGAATGGGTAACATGTTCACCAACTTTCATATGGTCGAATTCGAGATATTTCTCTCCATCGTAGACACCGCTTGGGCAAATCAATGCTTTATTTCTGCCTTCAATCGTTGGGTTGTTGTACATATCCTTGTGCAGATACGTTCCTGTGGCGATATATTTACCAACCCCTTGACCGAATTTATCCAGACCAAATTCCAAACTTGCTCTAATATATAAACCAAGATCGCTATTGCGTTGGGAATCGTTTTCATCAACCCAAGCCAACATTTCATCCCAAGATTTGATTTCCATATAGCGCTCAATCGAACAGCCAAGCCATACCGACTCAAGCCAATCATTTTTATATTGTGCCATAATCGCATGAGCCCGTGTAATATCCTTCAAAGTAGGTGCGCACATGACTCCTCCCGGAACCATATAACTCGAATGAGGCCATTGACCACCAAACAAGGCATAGATTTGAACAGGAAGTCCACTCACCGTTAATCCTTTTTGATAGCTTGTACCAACATAAGCAGACCAACGTTTGACAACTTCATCATATAATTTTTTATCGGCAAACTTTTTGTTTGCCATATCGGTTGCAAAAATGGCATAAAACCATCGTGGGTTACTCTGCATCGATTCGCTTGCCTGACCAATAGCTCTTAAAAGAAGCGCATTTGGCGGTAATTTAGTTCCCCATGCGGTATCTAACGCAGAAGAGGCACAATATAAATGGGAGCCTCCACAAATTCCACAAATCCGTGGTGTGACGATAAGTCCAGACTGTGGATCCTTACCTGCCATAATTTTCTCAAAGCCTCGGAACATCGCTGCTTGCGTATGTGCCTTAACCACTTTACCATTATCAATCGTGACATTGACGTCTAAATCGCCCTCTACACGACCAACTGGTGATATATTTAATTCTTTAACTGACATTGTTTTTAGATTTTAAATGATGGTTATTTTGATCCCTGTTGAACTGCCGAATTGTTCGGCATGATTTTTTCGAAACCTGCTTTTAGGTAATAACCTAATTTTGATTCTCCTTTTGGAACATCTGAAGGAAATACGCCCAAATGTTTCATGGTTTTCAATACACTTCCCTTAACCAAATCGTGATGAGGAAATCCTGGCTCAGTACATCCTAAACATGGATGATTGGCCCTCGTTTTGCTATTGGTTCTATTCCAAAGGATGTTGTTGCAACTTGCATGCGTCATTGGGCCTCTACAGCCTACTTCAAAAAACAAACAGCCATGACCACGTTTTCCAAACCCACCATCTACTTTTTGTGCAAAGTTGATGACATTGGTACAGCCTGTTTGAACAAAATCAGTAAAGAATGTTTTAGGTCGTTGGTAATCATCAATCAAAACATCGCCTATTCTTCCAACAGAAATGGCAACAAGAATTTGGGTGATCCAATCGGGATGCGCAGGACAACCAGGGATATTGATGACAGGCAAACCTCCTTTAGACACAAAATCCGCACCTAAATAACCTCCTTTATTCTTTTTATGGAATTGCATACCTGTAGATTCCGAAGGATTGGGTGGCACAGCGGGAATTCCTCCCCAAGTTGCACAATCTCCTATGGCTACGACAAATTCGGAAACTTCAGAAAGATCTTTGACCCAATCCTTCATAGGTCGTTCCGCGAAATAGTTCATTGAACCTGAGCCGTCAGGACCCTGAATTACTGTGCCTTCAAAAACAAAGATGTCCAATTTAATTTTACCACCAAGAATATCTTTTAATAAATCCTGTACCTGACCTCCAATTTCCTGGCCCGTAGTAGGGTGCCAAAGAATGTTGAGGCCAAAATCAGTGATGAGCTCTACTACAGAGGGTTCCTCTGCGTT